>CAZAIR010000168.1:1579-6560 GCA_964485225.1 uncultured Burkholderiaceae bacterium | reverse complement strand
CTCACACCATGACCCACGTCGTCACCGAATCCTGCATCCGCTGCAAATACACCGATTGCGTTGATGTCTGCCCAGTGGACTGCTTCCGCGAAGGTCCCAACTTCCTGACCATCGATCCGGACGAGTGCATCGACTGCGCGGTCTGCATCCCCGAGTGCCCGGTCAGCGCCATCTTTGCAGAAGAAGACTTGCCCAAAGACCAGGTGCACATGACCGCGCTCAATGCCGAGCTGGCCCAGTTGCCCAACTGGAAGAGCATCACCAAGCGCAAGGACCCGCTGCCCGACCACGAGCAGTGGAAAGACCGCACCGGCAAGCTGCCCGAACTGATCCGCTGAACATGGCACCAAGGCCAGGCGACGTGGCGTCTTCGGCCACGTCGGCCATCGCTGCCGATGCCGTGGTCATCGGCGCAGGCCCCGTGGGCCTGTTCCAGGTGTTCGAACTGGGCCTGCTCGACATCCGCGCCCACGTCATCGACGCTTTGCCCCACGTCGGCGGTCAGCCGGTCGAGCTTTACCCCGACAAACCCATCTACGACATCCCCGGTCTGCCAGTCTGCACAGGCCAGGCCCTGGCCGATGCCTTGCTGCGCCAGAGCGCGCCGTTCGCGCCTGAGTTCCATCTGGGCCAGACGGTCACCGAACTGCACCCGCAAGCAGATGGCCGATGGCTGCTGGGTACTTCAGCCGGTACCCGCTTCCTGAGCAAGACCGTGTTCATCGCGGCGGGCGTGGGCGCCTTCGAGCCGCGCCGCCTCAAAGTCGCCGGCATCGAAGCCCACGAAGGGCAACAACTGCGCTACCACCTGGGAGCGCCATCGGCCTACGCCGGACAGGATGTGCTCATCCTTGGCGACACCGACAGCGCCATCGAAGCCGCCCTGAAGCTCTCGGAACAGGGACCACACCGGGCCAACAGCGTGACCCTGGTGCACCGCCGCGACAGCTTCAAAGCAGCGCCCGAACGTGTGGCCTTGATGCGCGAGCGCTGTGCGACGGGCGCGATGCGCTTCGTCGCCGGTCAGATCACCGGTCACGACACCGAACACAGCCATCTTCGCGCCGTGCACATCGCGTTGCCCGATGGCAGCACACAGGTGGTGCCGCTGGACACCCTGCTCGTGCTCCAGGGTCTGTCACCGCAGTTGGGGCCGCTGGCGGGTTGGGGCATGGCCATGGAGCGCAAACAACTGGTGGTCAACACCGAGAACTTTGCCACCACCGCGCCCGGCATCTTCGCCGTGGGCGACATCAACACCTACCCCGGCAAACGCAAGCTGTTGGTGTGTGGATTCCACGAGTGCACCCTGGCCGCCTTTGGCGCTGCCCCCATCGTGCACCCGGAACGGCCGGTGCTGCTGCAGTACACCACCAGCAGCACGCACCTGCACCAGGCATTGGGCGTGCAAGCGCCGCAGCCCGCTACCGCGCGCAACTAATTTTGAAAAATTCTCGCCCGACTTCGAAAATCGGAAAAATCACACTATAATTTGAGGCTGTTCCCTGATAGCTCAGTCGGTAGAGCGACGGACTGTTAATCCGCAGGTCCCTGGTTCGAGTCCAGGTCGGGGAGCCAAGAAACATGAGAGTCAGCAGGTTAGCGCCTGCTGACTTTTTTGCTTTCTGGGCGGCTCGTGTCCGACACGTGTCCGAAATTTCCAGGGGGTTTGGTGTGTGTATCTTGAGTACAACACCATGATCAAACTCAGTGGGCTACACCTTTATGGCGCCAAGGCATGTGCAGGCATGACTTACCTGCCAGTGACTGCGCCTCTGCAAGCAATCACCTCCCACAGTGGCGACAACCAAAGCCAGGAGTCGCACTTGACCACACTACCAAAGTGCAGAGTCTTTCAGACTCCGAGTCGAGTCCTGCAGGCGCCGTCGGTACACCCAGCGGCCGACAAGTATCGCTAGCCCTGCGAACACAGCAGCTGCAAGCAACCACAAGGACGCCACATGCCATGAAATCGCTTCTTCCAGCAGTGCGAGCACGGTGAGCAATACGGCAACTACCCCACATGCCCAGGCGGCCACATGCCAACGCTGAAGCTTGGCCTTGTGTCCCTTCAGGAACAGCGTCCGCATGTGTAGTCTCGCGATATCTTGTTGAACATTTGCGATCAATTATGCAGAAGCCCTGTATGGTTTTCTCGTGCGGGTAACTCGTATCGAATGATCAAGGCGCTTGCAAAAAAGTATCTGACGCGCCTCGTGCTGCTCAGCCTGGCGCTTCTGCACCGCTCTCTGCGGTCAATGTACGAATGCAGCACGAAATTGATGTGAATCCAGCGAACCGAGAGGAACGTTCCGACGGCACAGTGGTGGTGTTGCTTCTACCAGAGGTGCGCCATGCAACAGCTTCAAACCAACCTGCAGCCTGATCATCGAGATCAGTCCTCACTTGTCTTTCTGCGCATGCGGTCGGTCATGAAGATCACGGGGCTTGGGCGGTCAACCATCTATAGGCTGATCGCAAGCAAACAGTTCCCCTGCCCGGTACGTCTGACCTCACATGCTGTCGCTTGGCGGAGTACCGACATCGAAGCGTGGAGCGAAACCCGCCCGGTAGCGGCTCACTGATTGCACCGCCGAGTGGGGTATGCCATGGGTCTGATCCACGATCCGAACACAACTCTGTGGAAGCCTGGTGACCTGGTCATCCACGATGCGGACGCCAAGCGCGTGGACATGCTCATGATCGTGCTGGGGGACGATGCCTCAGGTTTCTTTCGAACGCGATACGCATTCCCTTGGGCACAGCCCAGACCGTGGCGCAGGAAGATCTGGCGCAATACGGTTGAGTGGCTACACGATCCAGCGCGTTTTGGGATCACCGTCCCACGCCTGACGCAACCCTCAAGCGCTCATGTCCAGGACGGCTCCCAACATCACCAGACCGAGAACCATCCCACCCCATCGCCAGGTAGTGAATCGGTACCGGTGGTTCAGCCAGATGGCGCGACGAAGTCGGGCAATTGACAACACGAAAGCCGCCGCCATCAACACCGGGCCGACGACACCGAGCGACATGCGAGACAGATAAAGCAAAGAAACGCCGACCAGCGGCCATGCCACCGCGTCCAAAACAGCAAGACTTTTCCTGCCCGCCCATTGGGGAGCATCTTGCCTCGGTTCACGAGCCACCAGAAGCCACATGGAATACCTCCTTTTTTAGTCTCTTCAAGAATGCCACATCCCATCCATCGGTTCATTTCGCATGGCAACCATGTGTAATTTGTGTTTTACAGCCATCTGCCTCACCGCCTTGAATCGGCCAAAACCCGATACTGCTCGTAACTTATCGGAAGCGTTTGACACCTAAAAACCATCGACATATTTCCCGATTACCCCACTAAATGGTGAAGGTTGGCAACCGCGTCAGCCAGACATCGGGAGATACCCATGCTGGATCGTGATCAGTTGGAAACTTTTGCCGTTGTGATTGAGCAGCAGAGCTTTGAAAAAGCGGCGTCTGCATTGAGTATCACAAGGGGCGCCGTCTCTCAGCGAATCAAGGCGTTGGAAGAATCGCTGTCCACAGTCCTGGTGCTTCGAGACCGACCGGTATCACCCACGCCGGCAGGAGAAGTCCTGCTTCGATACGTGAAGGCGCTGAGAATCATGGAAGGGTCTGCCTTGCAGGAACTGGCGCCCCAGCCCAAACTCCATGCGCCCGTTCCGCTTTCCATTGCGGTGAATGCGGATTCATTGGCTACTTGGTTTCCAGAGGTCTTGAAGGAACTCCTGTTGAGCCAATTGGTTGCACTGGAAGTGATTGCAGACGATCAGGACCACACATCTCAGTTGCTGTCTCGCGGTGAAGTCATTGGGTGCATATCGACCAGTGCCAAAGCGGCCGATGGTTTCGTGGCCGAATGCCTCGGCGCCATGGAGTACCGCTGCTACGCAACGCCTGATTTCGCAGTAAGTGCATTTCCAGACGGATTGACTGTTCCATCAGTTCTGGCCACACCCGCCGTCCTTTTCAATCGAAAAGACTCCCTGCATGACGACTTCCTGAAAAGCCGTTTCGGATTTCCGATAGACCGGTACGCGAAACACTTTTTGCCGTCACCAGTTGCCCTGCTGGAAGGCGTGGCGATGGGTGCAGGCTATGGCCTGATACCGAGCACCCAGGCACAACCGGTGGTCGACAGCGGACGGCTCGTGGACTTGTGCCCAAACCACCGGGTCATGGTCGATCTGTACTGGCACCACTGGGAACTCGAACCGCCGTTGGCTCACGACGTCACTGCGCTGATCGTCAAGGTGGCTCAACGTGAACTGGTTTCGCGAGCAGTCGAAGAGCCAGTGCTGGTGGTCGCTGGGTCGGACGACTCAGCGAGAGGACCTCGTCATGCGAGTCCGGCGGTGGCCAGCAACAAAACCAAAGCCGACTGCAACACCCATTGATGCCGCAAGTCCAGCCACCAGCGAACTGGCGTCAGCCTGTGTAGACAGCAGGCCTAGCCAACTGGCCGCGTAGACACCGCCAGACGCGATGAGCCCCGCGACCATGGTTGCCCTGGCACGCTGAGGGGTCAGGTTGATGTCTGCCAGCAAGGCAGAAAAGCAGACGCCGACGCTGGCCAAGTAGACGATGTTGACCGACACCATGGTCTCCACGATGCCCTGATCGCGCGCGGCAAGCATGGCCCCAATAACGAGCGCCGAAGCTGAGGCAAGCCTTCGCCGCCCTATTCCTGGCAGAGTCGTGCTAATCGCTGAAGCCATCGCTCGCAAAATCGCCGCTCCGGAACCCAACGCAGCAAGTGACAGTGCGACCAACATGGCAGCCCCCAGACTCCCCGAAAGATGGCCGGCTGAGCGAGACAGCAACCACGGAATGACTTGCTTGCCATCTGGCATGTCCACCAGCACGCCGGTTGTCTGCATCGCCACCACAACAGCCGTTGGCAAGAATCCAATCAGGATCAGCGCCAACCCAGCCGTGGCGCATCCGACCACGGCGCATT
>CAZAIR010000168.1:0-1569 GCA_964485225.1 uncultured Burkholderiaceae bacterium | reverse complement strand
ATCACGAATTGGTGGTAGTCGGCCCCAGTGACGACAAGGAGGCAAACGGCGAGGGACATGGTGCCCATTTGGGTCGGACTGAAGGTATCCAGGTCCTCCACGAACCTAGGCACTGCCTGCCAATAGAGTGCCAGTCCATCTGCAGCAACGAGGGTGTACACCAGAACCACCCCGCTCAACAGAAGGCAGCCGGCGAAAACACCCGAAGCAATGCGAAGGCTCATTTGCGCTGCGGCGTAGATCAGAACCAGCACGATGATCAGTCCATACGGATCGGGTGCTCCCAGCAAGCGAGCGACAGCCACACCGCCATGAATCTGCGCGGCGAGCACACCCGCCATCCATACAAGGGACAAAGCCGCCACCAAGCCACGCTGTTGCGAGCCGTAGGCACGCCCAAACAGGTCCCACACCGACAAACCAGACTGCCACAGAGGTTTTGCCACCACCGCGAGAGCCAGCATGCCCAACCCTGTGGCGAAGCCGTAGATGCTTCCGGCCATCCCGTGTGTCAGGGCCAGTTCTCCGGAGCCGAACAAGAAGCCGATGCCGTAGCTGGCCGACACCAATAGCGCCGCGATCTGGACGCTGCTCAGGACGCGATCCATCACGTCGCCGCCTTGCTCTGCCACTCGGTCGTCACCGCCGTTTGCGTGGTGAAGTAGGCACGACAGATGTGTGATCGATCCTCGAACAAAGGCAACTGACACAGCAGTGTGTGAGCTTCCGGAAGTCGGTAGTACGGAACTGCTGGCAACAGATGGTGGGTGAGGTGGTAGCCGTTGTTGCGCGGATGAATGATCCAGCGCCAAGGTCCGTGACAGACCATGTCACGGGTAAAGCCAAACACCCCACCCGGGAGCAGCCCGAAGTGATCGCACATTTCGCGAAAAGTGGTGATGCAATGAAAGAGCGTGGCCCGCGAGAGCAACCACAGAACCACAAAAGCCAACGCAAAATCACCACCACCCAACAGGGATAGCAATCCGACGAGGCCCGTCCACCATCCCATGATGAAGGCCTTGCTCAACAAGCTGACCTCCCGCGCGAACAGATGACCGCTCAGTGAGCCTAACCAGGTCGGCCACGACAGCAAGCACCTGGCGTAACTGACCATCCAGAAAGATGGCAGATGATCCTGCCCGGGTATCAGGTCGGGGTCACCTTGCGTGCGGCCCAACTCAAGGTGGTGCTGGAAATGTGTTTCCCCATATCGGGAGAGGCTGGCGAACAGCAGTGGCGCCACCAGCACCCGTGCGATGAAGTCGTTCTGATGCTTGTTTCGCCAGATGTTCCGGTGACCCGCGTCGTGAAGTATGTTGCCTAGTGCTCTTTGCCGATTGGAGATCACCAACACGGACAACGGCGCAAGCACTGCATCGAGCCAGACGACAGCAGCAACTGCGCCCAGGAACAACGCCCAATCGAATGCAGTATCGAGCAGCACCCGCTCAGGACGCAGCTTGAACAACTCGCTGTACGAACTGCTCTGCTGCCTCAGCTGATTGCGAAGGTCGGCCATGTCCGCGAGAACTTCGGAAGTCGGTGCCATGTGGACACTCCTTCTCA
>CAZAIR010000167.1:2534-6613 GCA_964485225.1 uncultured Burkholderiaceae bacterium | reverse complement strand
CCCCGCATGACCTTCTCGATCTACCAAGCCAGCGTGCCGCGCATGGTGCGCCAACTCAGCAACCTGAGCGCCATCTTGAGCAAGGCCGCCGCCCACGCCACCGCCCACAACATCGAGCCATCCGCGTTGCTGCAAGCGCGCCTGTTCCCCGACATGTTCCCGATGGGCCGCCAGGTGCAAATTGCCTGCGACATGGCCAAGGGCTGCGCTGCGCGCTTGGCCGGCGTCGAGAACCCCAAGCACCCCGACACCGAGCAAAGCTTCGAAGAGCTGCAGCTGCGCATCCAGAAGGTCATCGACTTCCTGCACAGCCTGCCCGAAAGCGCCTTTGACGGCGCCGAGAACCGCAGCATCACCGTCAAGGTGGCCGGCGGCGGTGAGCGCACCACCACCGGGGCCGACTACCTGATGCACTTCGGCTGGCCCAACCTGCACTTCCACGCCACCACCGCCTACGCCCTGCTGCGCCACAACGGCGTGCCCTTGGGCAAGGGCGACTACCTGGGCGCCTGACCAGCGACCCTGGCGGGCGGCGCTTCAGCCCCACCCGTCCTCAATCTGTCGCAGCACAGCGGCCGTGTGGGCTGAATGCGGGTTCAATGCGCACAACGCACCGACCTGAAAGCCCACCGTGGACCCTCAGCACCTTCGCCTGCCTCGCCGTCAACTGCTGACTGGCCTCGGCGCTGCCGCCCTCAGCCCCGGCCTGCTCGCTCAAGGCGCTGATGCCACCCCAGCACCGGCGCCCACGCTGCCCAAACCCGGCGCCGCAGCGTTGACCGAGGACCTGGATGTGCTGGAGCGCAGCCTGCGCACCTTGCACCCGGGCCTGACGCGCTACCTGGCCCCGACCGACTTCGACGCCGGCTTGCGCCGCCTGCGCGCAGCCTGGGCCCAAAGCGCTGGCAACGACGACCCGGCCCCGCGCGTGCTGGCCCTCAGCCGCCTGCTGGCCAGCTTGCGCTGCGGCCACACGTACACGAACTTCTTCAACCAGCGTGGCGCCGTCAAAGAGGCCATTTCCATCGGTCCACCGCGTCTGCCGCTGCACTTCACCTGGGTGGGCACGCAAGCCGTGGTGACGGCCGCGCACGCCAGCGTGGCGCAGCAGGTGGCGCCCGGGGCCGCGCTGCTGGCCCTGAACGGCCGCCCGATGGCAGCGCTGCGCGCCGCGCTGCTGCCGCTGGTGCGCACCGACGGCAACAACGCCGCTGGCCAAGCCGCGCTGCTGGCGCCCAGCGGCGCCGACGAACTCGAAACCTGGGATGTGCTGCACCCGCTGGTGTTCGGCAGCAGCCGCCGCTACGTCCTGCGCCTGCAAGAGGCCGGCCGCGTGCGCACGCTGGAGGTCGAGGGCATCCCGCACGCTGAGCGCCTGCGCATGGTGAATGCCCCGCTGAACGAGCCCAGCGACGCCAACCCACCCTGGCCATTGAGCCTGCGCCCCGACGGCAGCGCCGTGCTCACCATGCCCGGCTGGGCGATGTACCGCACGCGCTGGGATTGGCGCGCCTACATCGGCCAGGTGTTCGAGCGCCTGCAGCAAGAAGGCGTGCGCCACCTGGTGATCGACCTGCGCGGCAACGAAGGCGGGCTGGACTGTGGCGACGCCATCTTGGCCCGATTGATCGACCGCCCCATTGAAGCCCGCTTGCACGACCGCTTGGTGCGCTACCGGCGCGTGCCTGCCAGCTTGAACCCGTACCTCGACACCTGGGATGACAGCTTCCGCGACTGGGGCGAACGCGTCGAACCCAGCGGCCGTCCGGGCTTCTGGCGTTTCAAGGCCGATGTCGAAGCCAGTGCCGCCAACCGCATCGAGCCCCTGGGCCCGCGCTTCACCGGGGCGGTGTCGGTGCTGGTGGATGGCAGCAACCACTCGGCCACCTTCCGCTTCCTGCAGCTGCTGCGCCGGCACCGCTTGGCCCGCTTGGTGGGTGGCCCCACCGGGGGCAACCAGCGTGGGCTCAATGGCGGTGCCTTCTTCTTCTTGCGCCTACCCGGCAGCGGCATTGCGTTGGACGTACCGCTGATCGGCACCTTCGCCAGGGAACCCAACACACCCGATGCAGGGCTGCTGCCCGACGTGCCGGTGCAAGCCAGCGTGGCCGACATCGCCCAAGGACGCGACGCGGTGCTGGCGCGGGCCTTGCGCCTGGGCTGAGCCCCAGCCTCAGCCCGCCACCGCCAGCATCACCACCGAGGCCTTGAAGCAGGCCGTGGCCGGTTGGCCCACGCGCAGGTCCAGCGCGTCCACGGCGTCGTTGGTCACGCTGGCGGTCAGGGTCAGGCCGCCGGGCAGGGTCAAGCCCACGAGCGAGCCGGTGGCGCCTTTGGTGACGCGCGACACCGTGCCCGCCAGCTGGTTGCTGGCCGACAGGCGGTAGCCGCCGAAGTCCTGCACCAGCACCACCTCGCTGGCCTTCACCAGGGCCAGCGCCTCTTGCCCCTCGGCCAGGCCCAGGGCCTCGGCGGCTTCGGCGTTGAGGGCGGCGCGCAGCGGCAGGCCGCCGGGCAGGCTCAAACGCACCTGCACGGTGGCGGGGCCGCGGGTCAGGGCCTCGATGCGGCCGGCGAACTGGTTGCGGGCGGTGGTTTTCATGGCGGTGCGCCGCAGCAGCGCGGCAAGTTCGGGTTGGTCGGCCAGCCACTGGGCCTGCTCGCGCAGGAAGGCGGCGTGGCGTTGGGTCAGCGCGTGCCAGGCCTGCAGCAGGGCGTGCGCCGCGGGCGTGAGCGCGCTGCCCCCGCCGCCGCGCCCGCCTTGGCGCGCTTGCACCAGTGGGCCGTGGGCCAGGTTGCCGGCTTGCTCCAACACCAGCCACGCGCCCTTGTAGCTGTAGCCGGCGGCGCGTGCGGCGCGCTGCAGCGAGCCGGTGTCGGCCAGCGCCTGCAACAGCGCGAAGAAGCGCGCGTCCAGCCGGCCGGCCAGACGCAGCTCGCCGCTCAACAGACCGTTCGACCCGCCGTTCATGCCAGCAGGGCGCGGCGGCGCGCGCGCTCGGGCGTGTCGGGCTCGGGCTGCAGGCCGGCCTCGGCCAGGGCGTCCGGCGAGGCATCGCGCAGGTTCACCTGCTTCAGCACGCGGCCCTCGTCGATCAGCACCGCCTCGTCGGCCAGGTCCAGCAGGTCGTCCACGTCGTGCGTCACCAGCACCACCGGCACGCCCCACTCGGCGCAGGTCTGCGCCAGCTCGCGGCGCAGGGGCACGCGCAGCTGCGGGTTCAGCGCGGCAAAGGGCTCGTCCAGCAGCAGCAACTCGGGCTCGCAGGCCAGGGCGCGGGCCAGGGCCACGCGCTGGCGCTGGCCGCCCGACAGGCGGTCGGGCCGGCTGTGGGCCATGGCACTCAGGCCGAAGCGCGCCAGCAGCGCATCCACGCGCGCCGCGTCGGTGGGCTTCAGGCGCTGCCACCAGCGCGTCAGCCCAAACGCCACGTTGGCGCGCACGCTCAGGTGCGGGAACAGGGCGTAGTGCTGGAACAGCAGGCCCACGCGGCGCTCGGGCACCGGCTGGTTCACGCGCTGCGCCGTGTCCAGCCACACGCGGCCGTTGACCACCACGCGGCCTTCCGTCACCGGGGCCAGGCCGGCGATGGCCTGCAGCGCCAGCGACTTGCCCGCGCCCGAGGCGCCGTACACGCCCAGCACTTTCGCCTGGCTGCGCAGGGCCAGGTCCAGCGTGAAGCGCCGGGGGCCGTCGCGCAGCGTGGTGTGCAGGGCCAGGTCGATCATGGCGCGCCGAAGCCTTGCTGCCGCAGCAGCGCCTGCGCCGCGGGGCTGGCCAAGAACTGCACGAAGGCTCGGGCCAGCGCGGGCTGGCCGGCATCGCTCGCCACGGCCACCGGATAGCGAATGGGCGCGTGCCCGCCCACCGTGGCGACCACGCGCACCTTGCCCGCGGCACTGGCGGCGTCGGTGGCGTACACGAAGCCGGCTTCCACCTCGCCGCGCGCCACGTAATCCAAGACCTGGCGCACGTTGTCGGCGGGCACCAACTTGCCTTGCAGCGCCGCCCACTGCCCGCGCGCTTCCAGCGCCTGCTGCGCGTAGCGGCCGGCGGGCACCGAGCCCGGCTTGCCCAG
>CAZAIR010000167.1:0-2434 GCA_964485225.1 uncultured Burkholderiaceae bacterium | reverse complement strand
GCGGTTGGACAGCAGCAGCACCGCCACCGACAACACGGACACCGCCAGCGACAGCGCCAAGGCCAGCTCGTCGCGGCCGGCCTGCACCGCGTCGTAAATCGCCATGGCCGCGGTTTGCGTCTGGCCCGGAATGGAGCCGGCCACCATCAGCGAAGCACCGAACTCGCCCATGGCCCGCGCAAAGGCCAGCAGCGTGCCGGCCAGGATGCCGGGCCAGGCCAGCGGCAGCGTCACCCGCAAGAACACGCCCCAGCGCGACTGCCGCAAGGTGCGCGCCGCGGCCTCCAATTCCGGGTCCACCTGCGCCAGCGCCGTGCTGGCCGCCTTCAACACCAAGGGCAACGCCACAAGGGTGGAGGCCAGCACCGCGCCGTGCCAATGGAAGATCAGCGAGTAGTCGAAGTGCTCGCGCAGCCACGCGCCCACCGGGCCTTGGCGCCCCATCAGCAGCAGGATGCCGTAGCCCAGCACCGTGGGCGGCAGCACCAGGGGCAGCATGCACAGGGCCTCCAGCAGCGTGCGCCCGGGCAAGTTCGTGCGCGCCACCACCCAGCCCAAACCCACGCCCAGCAGCAAGGCGAAGGCCGTGGCCAGCGCGGCCACGCGCAGGGTCAGCAACAGGGGGTCGGCGGCGGCGGCCGTGAGCAGTTCGGTCACCACCGCAATGTAGCGAACTACATCACGTGGCTTGAGCCCGGCGCTTGGCCGCTCCCCTGGACCGCCGCTTGCAGCACGGCGCGGATGCCGCCGAGCAAAGCCTCGGGTGCTTGGTAGTCGGGGTGGCTGCGCATCAAGGCCACGGCCTCGCTGCCGTGCTGCAGCGCGTCCAGCAAAGCCTCGGCCTCGGCGTGCTCGGCCGGGTGCACGGCCACCACCTGCGGCGGCGGGCGCTGGTCGCGGGCGTCCAGCCAGCGCAGGGCGGGCAACTGGCGCTCGCAGCGGCAGTCGGCTTGCGGGTTCACGCGGCCGCAGGTGCGCTGGGCAAAGCCCTCGACCGCGCGCTTGGCGCGCGACAGGCGCTGGCGGTAGGCGGCGGGGCTGATCTCGCACACCGCCGCGCCTTCCTCGCCCGAGAGCGCGAACAGCAGGTCCAGCAGGTAGACGAAGCGGGCCTCGCGGTCCAAGGCCATCAGCATGCCTTGCGTGCAGCCCAGCGCCACCTGGCGCGCGGCCAGCTTGTCCTCGGGCGTGAGGGCTGGCGGTGCGCTCAAGCTGGCCGCCAGCTGCAGGCCGCCGGCCAGCTTCTCGTCCAGGGCCTCGAACGAGACGGTGGGCGACTCGGCCGCCCGCGTGCGCGCTTGCAGCAGGTGGCGCTTGGCCACCTGGAACACCCAGGTGCTGAAAGTCGACTCACCGCGGAAGCTGCTCAGGTGCGTGGTCACGCGCAGCAAGATCTCTTGCGTGGCGTCCTGCGCGTCTTCGCGGTGGCCCAGCAGGCGCAGCGCCAGGTTGAACACGCCGGGCTGCACGGCGGCCAGCACGCGGTCGAGCGCGCCCAGGTCGCCGGCCGTGGCGGCGGCCAGCCAGTCGGGGGGCGGGTTGGCGATCTTCATGGGGCACTCTTTGCGTCGCGGCCGGGCAGCAGGATGGGCGTGTCGAACCAAGTCAGGCGCGGCGCGGTGCCGTACAGCTGTCGCGCCTGCGCTGCCCAAGTCTCGGTGAACCAGGCCCGGGCGCTGGCCTCGTCCTTCCACAGGTACACCCCGCCGAGCGTGCCGCTGGCGGCGTCGAGCACGAAGTGCTTGCGCAGCAGGCCGGGCACTTGGCGGTAGCTGGGCAGGCTGCGGGTCATCAAGGCCAGCATCCCCTCGCACGAAGCACCCTTCGGCCACGGGCCTTGCACCAAGGTGACCACTGCCGGGCTGTCGGCATCGGCACCAGGGGCGCCAGCAGGACCGTCCACGCTCAAGGGGGCGTCCAGCAGCAGCACGTCGCCAGTGACGCCGCGCTCGCGCTGCACGCGAGCGTGCCACGCGGGGCTGAACCAAGCCTGCGCGGCGGCCCGGTCGGCCCACCAGTACACGCCGCCGAAGGCGCCGGTCTCGCGCTCGAAGCTGTAGGCCTTGAAGCGCAGGCCGGGCAAGGCGGCGTACTGGGCCTGCGTGTCGCGCATGCGGCGCACCACCAGGGCTTGGGGGGCGTACCAGGGGCGTGGCACGCGCACCAGGGCGACGACGGGGTCGGGCGCGCTGGCGGGGATCTCGGGCGCCGTCGCGCTCAGGGCGGCGGCAATGAGGGTGGAGGCGGCGAGGGACATGGAAGGCTCCAAAACGGTGGATGGGTCCTTCCTTAGAGCGCTCGCGCCCGGGTTTTGTGACTGGCCGAGCTCGTCGGCGCCTGCAGCACGCCGACGGGCGGCTCGGCCTGCCCAGGCAGCACGTGGCAGCGCTGCGCCAGGCCTCTACCGCCTCGATGCGGCTCTCCGTCACATCGG
>CAZAIR010000166.1:0-6623 GCA_964485225.1 uncultured Burkholderiaceae bacterium | reverse complement strand
CTGCACGCCGATCTCCGGCAGCGTGAAGCCCTTGGCCACGCGCAGCAGCACTTCGGACTCGCGCTCGGTCAGCGACACATGCGGCAGCAGGTTAGGCTGTGCCTTGGGTTTGCTCTGCGCCGTGAAGTAGGCGAGCACCCGGCGTGCGATGGAGGGTGAGAGCGGCGGCTCTCCGGCGCTGATACGTTGCAGCTGCTCGGCAATCAATTCGCGGGCCTGTTCCTTGAGGATGTAGCCGAAGGCGCCGGCCTGCAGCGCAGGGAACAGGTGCTCGTCGTCGTCGTGGATGGTCACGATGACCGATTGCGCTTCGGGCTGCTGGTCGCGCAGCGCCTCCACCACCGTCACGCCGGAGCCATCGGGCAGTCCGAGGTCGACCAGCGCCAAGTCGAAGCGCTGGCGCGGGATGACGGCCAAGGCGTCTTGCACGCGGGCGCACTCGGTCACCTGTGCTTGGGCAAAGACTTGGTGCACCAGTTGTCGCAGCCAAGCGCGGATTTCGGTCAGGTCTTCCAGCAACAGGATGTGGTTCATGGCGAGGCTCCAGGCTTTCAGGGTGCCGTTTGGGCTGTGAATGTGTCCAGTATCGACGACCGGCTGTCGGCGGCGGGCGTCAGAGTGGGATGGTGAGTCGGATGACTGTGCCCCAGCCGGGGCCGCTTTCGACAAGGCACTGGCCTTGCATCTGCTTTGCGCGTGATTTCATGCTGGCCATGCCGTGCCCTCGGTCGAGCCGGCCGTCGATGCCGATCGGGATGCCGCGGCCGTTGTCTTGGATGACCATCTGGAAGTCGCCGTCGCCCACGCTGCAACGCACCACACAGCGCGTGGCTTCGCTGTGCTTGATGGCGTTGCTGATGGACTCGCGGATGATGCGCGTCGTCTGCACGTAGGCGCGGGCGGGCAGGGTGAAGGCCACGTCTTCGTCCATCGGCAGCCACTCCGCTTCGATGTTGGCTTGAGACAAGCGCGACACCACTTCGGCGCGCCAGTCACCGATCGCGTCCAACAACTGTACGGGCTTGCCGGTAAGGCCGCGAACGCTGAGGCGCATTTCCTCCAGTGCCTCGCGTGCGAGGGTTGAGATGCGCTCGTTGTCGCTGGTGTGCACGATGGTGAGCAGCTTGGCACCCAGGTCATCGTGCAGGTCACCCGCAATGCGCTTGCGCTCCCGCTCGGTCACTTGATCCAGCCGCTGCTCTGACAGCTCTTTGTGCTGTCGTTCCACCTCTTGCAGCCGCTCTTGCATGCGTTTGTCCATTTGTGCCAGCTGCTGCTCGCTGCGCTTGCGCGCCAGTGCGAAGTTGCGCAGCACCGCGCCGCCCAGCACAGCGAACAAGAGGCTGGTTAGGCCTTGCGATGCCTGCAGACCGGACCAGCCGCGAGACAAGGCATGCAGCCCTACGCTGGCCAGCAACAGTGCGGGCAGCACCACGACCTCCAGCCCCAGCCGCACGCTGCCGCCTTGGCGCCACATGGGTGCGCCGCGCCGCCAAAGCAGCCAGCAGGCGACGACCAGCAACTCGGCCGCCAACAGGGTCCACAAAGAGACGCGCCAAATGTCGGCGTGTGGCAGCGCGAAAGGTAGCAACGGCAGGATGGGTAGGAGCATCGCTTGCAAGGGCAGCACCCAGTCGGCCGCCAAGTGCCGCATGCCCGCCTGGCGTACGCCGCCCAGGGCCAGCGCGCCGGCCAGCAGGGCGCCCAAGGTCAGCTCCAGGGTGCCTTCGTGCTCCGGTTGGACATTGACCCATGTGCCACGGCTCACCAGCGCGAACCAACTCAGCATCGCGACGGCCAGCAGCAGGTGTTGGCGATCGCGCTGGTGCATCAGCGCCAGCACCACCAGGGTGCAGGCCAAGCCGGGCAACAAGGTGGTCAGAGATTGCGTCAGCCAGGCCAACTGCTGGGGACCTTGCTGCGCCACTTCAGCCAAGGCGGGCCCCGATGCAAGGGCCATCAGGGCCAGGCCCAAGGTGCGCCAGCCACAGCCCCGCGCGTGCGCCAACTGGGCGTGACGTGGGCGGCTTGGGCTGTGTGTGGGCATGGCAACGGCATTGTGCAGGAGGGGGTGGCGCACAATGATTGGCTCTGCATTGGAGGCTGCCTTCACGTGATCTTGCACCTGCGATTCGATACCGCTGACAACCGCCGCTTGGCCGACATGTGTGGTGAGTTGGATGGGCATCTGAAGGCCATCGCCCAGCGCTTGGGCGTGAAGCTCAGCCGGCGAGGCGATGCATTCCGTATCGACGGGCCGGCCGCCGTGGCGCGTTTGGCCGAAGGGTTGGTGATGCAGTTGCACACCATGGCGGCGCAAGGTCCGGTGTCGGTCGAAACCCTGCAGTTGATGTTGGTGCAGCCTGGCGCGCCGCTCTCGGCCAAGTCGGCTCCGGCGCTGGCGCCCCAGCCCGCTTTGCTGCCGCTGAGTGCTGAGCCCATCAAGTTGCACACCCGGCGCACCGACTTGGCGGCCCGCACCGCCAACCAGCAGCGCTACCTCCAGCACATCCTTCAAAACGACCTTAGCTTCGGTGTCGGCCCCGCCGGCACCGGCAAAACCTATTTGGCCGTGGCCTGTGCGGTGGATGCACTGGAGCGCCACCAGGTGCAGCGCATCGTGCTCACCCGGCCAGCAGTGGAAGCCGGTGAGCGTTTGGGCTTTTTGCCGGGTGACCTGGCGCAGAAGGTGGATCCGTACCTGCGCCCGTTGTTCGATGCCTTGTACGACCTCATGGGGGTCGACAAGGTACACAAAGCCCAAGAGAAAGGTCTGCTGGAGATTGCCCCGCTGGCCTTCATGCGCGGACGCACGCTGAACCATGCTTTCGTGATCTTGGACGAAGCCCAGAACACCACGCCCGAGCAGATGAAGATGTTCTTGACCCGTGTCGGCTTCGGCAGCCGCGCTGTGGTGACCGGCGACACCAGTCAAGTGGACCTGCCGCGCGGCACCACCAGCGGCTTGATCGATGCCTTGCAGGTGCTGGAAGGTGTGGATGGAATTGCCACCACCCACTTCACGCGTGCCGATGTGGTGCGCCACCCGCTGGTGGGTCGCATCGTCGAAGCCTATGACAGGCGCACTGCGTTGACTGGAGGCCGTCGGTGAGCCGCCCTGCATTGAAGCTGTCACTGCAGTTTGCCGATGCCCGCCACCGCGGCTTGTTGCCGCGCCACACGGTGAGCCGCTGCATCCGTGCTGCGCTCGACTGCGAGGGTGAAATCACCGTGCGCATCGTGGATGCCGAAGAAGGCCGCGCGCTTAACCGCAGTTACAGAGGCAAAGACTACGCCACCAATGTGCTCACCTTTGACTACAGCGACGCGCCGGTGGTGGTCGCCGACCTGGTACTGGTGGCCGAGGTGGTGGAGCGGGAGGCGGCCGAGCAAGGGAAAAGTGTGCTCGCTCACTATGCCCACTTGCTGGTACACGGCACCTTGCATGCGCAAGGCTGGGACCATGAAGACGACACCGAGGCTGAGGCTATGGAGGCACGCGAATCCGAGTTGTTGCGGGCTCTGGGCTTCGCTGATCCGTACCCGAACTGAGCTGCGCTACAGCTTGCTGCCCAGGTAGCGCTTGCGCCGGAAGACATAGCCCAGCACCAGTGCGACGATGGCCATCAGGCCCAGCGCGATCCAAGCGCCGAGCGCGCTATGAATCAGTGGTAGCGCATCGAAGTTCATGCCAAAGATGCCCGTGATCAGGTTCAGTGGCAGGAACACCGCCGTGAGGGCGGTGAGCACGCGCATGATGTTGTTGGTGCGGTGACCCAGCGCGGCGTAATGCATTTGAACCGCCCCTTCTGTGGCGCTGCTCAAGCGGTGGGCATGGCCCAGTACGCGCTCGATGTGCTCCATCACATCGCGTGCCCGAACGCGCAGGCTCTCCCGTTCGGTGCGCTGCTGGCCAGCCGGCCATTCGGCCAGCGCGTCCAGCCACTCTTGCACGGCGGCACGCTGGTCCTCGCACAGGTCTTCGAGGCGGCGCAGCGCGTTGCGGGCTGCCAGTAGACCGGCCCAGTCTTGGAAGGGGTGACGCATGTCCAGCAGGGCTTGCTGCAGGCCATGGTGGCGTGCGCTGAGTTGGCGGCGCAAGTCCAGATAGCTGTCCACCATGAAGTTCAGCATGCGCAGCATCAGGTCGTCTGGGCTGGCTGGCAAACGGTGGGTCCCTGAGCCCTCCTGGGGATCACACAGGCCAGGCAGACGCTGGCCAAAGTGCGCAAGGACGGGGCAGTTTGCGGGGTGCACGCTCAGCAGCACCCGGCCATACACCGCAAAACCCACCGCATGGGTGTCGATGTGGTCGTTGGCGTCAACGGCACCCAGGCGGCGCAGCACCATCAGGTCATAGGCCTGGATGTAGTCGAAGTGGGAGGGCAGTTCATCGTTCAACAGGTCATTGACATGCAGGTCCATCAGCGGCGCCTGCGTCCAATGTGCCAAGCGAGCTTGAACGTGGGGAAAGTGACTGCGCAGGTCCTCGCGTTCAGCGGCAAGCCATAGGAAGCCGCTGGCTGGCAGCTCGGTCGGTGCCCCGTCCAGCACCGTGACCGCGTGGTCGATGTGCCAGACCTGCAAGCTCATGCCTTCAGCAGCCGCGCCGCATCCAGTGCCGAGTAGCTCAGGATGGCATCGGCGCCGGCGCGCTTGAAGCCGAGCAGGGTCTCCAGCATCACGGCGTCGTGGTCCAGCCAGCCATTCGCAGCTGCTGCTTTGAGCATGGCGTACTCACCGCTCACTTGGTAAGCGAAGGTGGGCACTTTGAAGGCTTGTTTGACGCGGTACACGATGTCCAGGTAGGCCACACCGGGCTTGACCATCACCATGTCAGCGCCTTCGGCGATGTCCATCGCCACCTCGCGCAAGGCTTCGTCGCCGTTGCCTGGGTCCATCTGGTAGGTCTTCTTGTCGGCCTTGCCCAGGTTGCCGGCGCTGCCCACGGCATCGCGGAACGGACCGTAGTAGTGGCTGGCGTACTTGGCGCTGTAGGCCAGGATCCGCGTGCTGGTGTGGCCGGCGGCTTCCAGCGCTGTGCGCACGGCGGCAATGCGGCCGTCCATCATGTCGCTGGGCGCCACGATGCTGACGCCCGACTGGGCCTGAACCACAGCTTGCTGCGCCAGCAGGCGCACAGTGTCGTCATTCAGGATGCGGCCCTGGGCATCGATCACACCGTCTTGCCCGTGGGAAGTGTAGGGGTCGAGCGCCACGTCGGTGATCAGGGCCAGGTCGGGAAACTCGCGACCGAGAGCGGCCACCACCTTCGGCACCAGACCGTCGGGGTTGAGCGCCTCAAGGCCTTGCGGGCACTTCAGGCTGGCGTCGATCACCGGGAACAAGGCCAGCGCGCGCACGCCCAAGCGCACCGCCTCTTCGGCCACTGGCAGCAGTCGGTCCAGGCTCAGTCGCGCCACGCCTGGCATGGAGGCCACTGGGGTGCTCAAGCCTTGGCCGGCTTGCACAAACACCGGCAGGATCAGATCGTGGGCGTGCAGACGGTGCTCCCGCACCAAGTCGCGCGTGGCGGCGTCGTGCCGGAGTCGCCGGGGGCGACCGGCAGGGAAGGGAGCGAAGAAAGTCATCGAAAACCCCATCTGGGTGTAAACAAATTCGCGGCGCAATTGCCAAACCGCGTGAGCTCAGGACTAAAATCGTTTTCGGATAGTAGCTTTCGGGCCGCTGTCCCCTGCTTTTCCTCCCTGAGCAGGAGCCTTGTGTGATGACAGCATCAAGGCTTTCCACCCCGGCCTCGAGCCGGGGTTTTTTTTCGCCGCTTCGGGTGGGGGTGGCTGCACCCTTGGCGCAGCCCCGCCTCGAGCTTTGTTCGGCGATCAAAGATCCTGCGCTTTCATAATCAAGCCATGCTCTGGCTTAAAGCGTTCCACCTCGTCTTCGTCGCCTCCTGGTTTGCGGGCTTGTTTTACTTGCCGCGCATCTTTGTCAATCTGGCGATGGTGCCCGCCAGCAGCCATGCCGAGCGCGAGCGCTTGCTGCTGATGGGCCGCAAGTTGTTCCGGTTCACCACCTTGCTGATGGTGCCTGCCGTGGTGCTGGGCGGTGTGCTGTTGGCCTTGAACTGGCAGGGCTACTTGCTGGGCAGCGCTTGGATGTGGGTCAAGCTGCTGCTGGTGATCGCTGTACTGGGCTACCACCACGCCTGCGGGCGGCTGCTGGCGCAGTTTGAGCGCTTGGCCAACCGGCGCACGCACCGGTGGTTCCGGGTGTTCAACGAAAGCGCCGTGCTGCTGTTCACCGCGATCGTGGTGTTGGTGATCGTCAAGCCCTTCTGATGCTGCGAAGGTCCAGCATCACCTGGCTGGGGCTGGTGTACTTGGCCCTGGTGGGCTATGCCAGCCTGTATCCCTTCGGTCCTTGGGAGTGGCCCGGTGCCTTGAACTGGCAGCAGGTGCTGCAACTGCCCTGGCCTCGCTATTGGCTGCGCCTGGATGTGATGGCCAACGCCGTGGGCTACGTGCCGCTGGGCTTGCTGGGCGTGGTGGCGGTGTGGCGCAGCGGCGGCGGTTGGGCTTGGGCGCTGCTGTTCGGCGCCTTGTTGCCCAGCTTGCTGGCCTATGTGATGGAGGTGGCGCAGTACTTCGTGGTTTCTCGCGTGC
>CAZAIR010000165.1:0-6627 GCA_964485225.1 uncultured Burkholderiaceae bacterium | reverse complement strand
CGCGTCAGGCCCGGTGGGCGCTGGCCTGCGGCCTCCCAAACGCCACCGTCGAACCAAGGGTGGCCGTCCAGCGCAGCCGCCAACATCGGCAGTGCGTCTTGTCCCCAAAACTGCCGCCCATCCAGCTCGAAGGTGGGCACCCCAAACACGCCCGCCGCGAACGCCGCATCGGTCGCTTCGCGCAACCGCAGCTTGGCTTGCGCTTCATCGGCCAACCGTTGCGGCGCCAGCGTTTGCGCCAAGCTGGCCAGGCGCTGCGGGTCGTCTGCTGCTGCGCCCTCGCCGTGCCACACATGGGCCATCAGTTGCTCCACCACCCAGCGCGAAGGCCCAGCGCCCGCAGGCGCGCAGGCCCACGCCAAGCGCAACAAAGGCAAGGGGTTGAAGGGGTGTTGGGCCGGCATCTGGAGCTGCACGCCCTGCTCATGTGCCAGCCAGGCCACATGCCGGTAAGTCCAGGCGCGCTTGGGCTCGATCTCGGCCGGCCCTTTGTGGCCATGGCCCTTGAGCAGCGCGGCGAGCAGCACGGGGACGTACTCGACGGCATAGCTGCGTCCGGCCAGCGCCTCAGGCAATCGCCAAAAGGCCAGCGCTGCGAAGGGCGACAGCGGGTCAAAGAGAAATCGAATCGTCTTCATGGCTGCACCTCGGCGGTAGCGGCGCCCTTTGCAGGCCAGCCCAGGCTGGCTCGGCGCTCCGGCAGCTGCGCCAAGATGCGCCGCCGCTCGGCCAACGGCGACTGCGCCCAGCGGGCAATTTCGTCCAAGCTGCGGGCACAGCCCAAGCAAAGGCCAGAGCGGCTATCCATGCGGCAGACCTGGACACAGGGCGACGCAGGGAAGTCGGGCAGCACATCAGTCATCGGTGAACTCCAGGCGCAGCGCGCCAGTCATTTGCAGCAGCGCGTCGGGGCTGGCAGCGAATACGGTGCGCGGGTGACCAGCGGCCGCCCACACGGTGGCGAAACGCCACAAACTGGCGTCCATCACCACCACCGGCGCTGTGGCGCCGGCCTCGGGCGCAAAGCCCAAAGGCGACACGCCGCCAATCACAAAGCCGGTGTGACGGCGCACGCAGTCGGCGTCAGCCCGGCTGGTGGGCCCCAGCTCGAGCGGCAGGCGCGCGGTGTTCACGCGACGGTCGCCCGCGGTGATGCACAGCAACGCGCCCTCTCCCGCACGCAGCACCACGCTTTTGGCAATGGCCCCTAGCGGCACGCCCAAGGCCTCCGCCGCCTGTGCAGCGGTATGGGTGCTGCTGGCCAGCCACTGAGCGGTCCGGGTGTGGCCTTGGGCAGCCAGCGCCGCGCTGACGCGGGCCACGCCAGGGTGATCAGGTTCCGTTCCTTGCATGGGCGGATTGGAGCACTGCAGCCGGTCCACTGCGGAACAATGCCGACATGACCTTCCGAGCCTTGCCCCTGCCCGCCGGTGTCACCGGCACCGTGTGGTTGCACAGCATGCCCGGCCGCCGAGAGGCCTGGCCCGACTTCGTCCAACGCGCCCAAGCTGTGGGCTTGAGCCGCATCGTCTGCCTCACCCCTTGGCACGAGGTGCTGGGCGGTGCCCCGGCCTACGCCCGCGCGATCGAAGATCAAACCCTGCCCTGCCGCTGGCAAGCCCTGCCGATGGCCGACTTCGGCCTCAGCGATGACGCCCAAGCCTTTGCCAACGCCGTGCGCGAGCTGGCGCAGGCCGCCACCCGCGGCGAGCACCTGCTGCTGCACTGTGCGCACGGCATTGGCCGCACCGGCACGGTGGCCGCCTGCGTGCTGAAGTGCCTTGGCCTGAGCGCCGAAGACGCGCTGCACACCGTGCAACGCGCGGGCTCGAACCCGCAGTCGGCGCTGCAGTCGGGCTGGGTCGATGCCTTCTGACAACGAGGAGCCGGCTCTGCACCTGGTGCACGTCAACGACGACCTGATCGCCGTCGACAAGCCCGCCGGCCTGCTCAGCGTGCCCGGCCGCGGGCCCGACAAGCAAGATTGCGTGTGGTCCCGTCTTCAGGCCCTGCACGCCGAGGCCTTGGTGGTGCACCGGCTGGACCAGGCGACCTCCGGGCTGCTGCTGTTCGCACGCAGCCCGGATGCCCAGCGTCGCTTGTCGGCCGCCTTCGAGCAACGGCTGGTGCACAAGACCTACACCGCCGTGGTGTGGGGCGACCCGGGCGCCGAAGGACTGATCGACCTGCCCCTGTCCGCCGATTGGCCGAACCGCCCGCGCCAGCAGGTCGACCCTGTCAATGGCCGCCCCAGCCAAACCCGCTGGCGCCGCATTGGGCCTGCCGGCACTGGCCAAACGCGCTTGAGCCTGCTGCCGGTCACGGGCCGCTCGCACCAGTTGCGCGTGCACCTGCTGGCCCTGGGTCATCCGATCGTGGGCGATGCGTTGTACGACCCCGACCGCCCCGCCGCACGTCTGGCGCTGCACGCCAGCGCGCTCAGCCTACCCGGGCTTTCCCTTGAGAGCGCCTGCCCTTTCTGAGCGACTTTCGGCATCCCCGCCCGCGCTGCTCAAAATCCCAGCTCACCTTCAATTTCCCTTTGCCATGAAGCAACTGCCCCGCCGCGCGTTTGCGCAACAAGCCCTGGCCTTGGCCGCAATGGCCACGGTGCCGTCGCTCCACGCCCAAGCCAGCACCGAGTTCGCTGACGTACCCGCCTCCCTGTTCCTGCAGAACGTGCCGCCCGTGCCCAAGGCCTTGGCAGCCAAGATGGCGGCCTACACCGAGTTCCGCGGCCACAGCTTCTCGGACTGGCACCCCACCCGCGCGGAGATGCTGGTGAGCCACCGCGCTGCTGGCGCCAGCACCGCGCAGTTGTTCCGCTTGGATACCGCCATGGGCGAGCTGAAGCCCGTCACCAAGGGCCCTGAGCCAGCGGGTGGTGGCAGCTACGAACCCAAGGAAGGGCGCTACATCGTCTTCAGCCGCGCCACCGGTGGCAACGAGGTCACGCAAATCTACCGCCAAGGCTTTGACGGCAGTGACGCCGTGCTGCTCACCCCCGCCGACGAGCGCCATGCCCTGGCTGGCTGGCGCAAACCACAGGGCGAGATGGTCTACGGCAGTGTGCCCATCGACCGCACCGCACAAGGCGGCACCCGCGCCCAGGTGACGACCACCTTCTGGACGGTGAACCCCGAAGCCAAGGACCCGATCGCTGAGCGCCGCAAGCTGGCGGTGCTGGAAGGCGGCGGCTGGTTCGGCGGCTCCATCAGCGACGACGGCAAGCGCATGGCCCTGACGCGCTACATCAGCGTCAACGAGTCGCAGCTGTTCCTGATGGACCTGGAAGGCGACAACGCCGGGAAGCCCGTCCAAATCCTCCCGAAGCCCGGCAGCAACGAGCCCAAGGCGGTGTATTTCGGCGGCGCCTTCAGCCCCGACGGAAAGAGCATGTTCGTGGCCAGCGACCGGTTCGGTGAGTTCCGCGAACTGCTGCGCCTGGACCTGCAAACCCAGGTCCTGACCCGCCTCACCGCCCACATCGCGTGGGACATCAGCGGCGGCAGCACCAGCGCCAACAACAAGACCTTGGTGGTGCAGGCCAACGTCGACGGCCGCGACGAGATCCGCTTCCTGGATGCCAAGACAGGCAAACAGCTGCCCACCCCCACACTGGCCGCCGGCTCGGTCGGCAGCAGCAGCTTTCACCCCAAGCTGCCGCTGATGGTCTACAGCGTCAACAGCGCGCAAGGCCCTAGCCAGATTTATGTGCTCAACGACAAAGGCCAAAGCACCCAGTGGACCAAGGCGGCCGTGCCCCCAAGCATCGACACCACAGCCTTCCGCGACCACGAAATCATCCGTTGGAAGAGCTTTGATGGCCTGCAAATCAGCGGCCTGATGAACCGCCCGCCCGCCAGCTTCAAAGGCAGGCGCCCAGTGCTGATCAGCATCCATGGTGGCCCCGAGGCACAAGCCACGGTGGGCTTCCTGAGCCGCTGGCAGTACTACATCCAAGAGCTGGGCATCGTGCTGATCCAGCCGAACGTGCGCGGCTCCACCGGCTTTGGCAAAACCTTTGTGACGCTGGACAACGGCTTCAAACGTGAAGACTCGGTCAAGGACATCGGCGCCCTGCTCGACTGGATCAAGACCCAACCCGATCTCGACCCCGAGCGCGTCATCGTGGCCGGCGGCAGCTACGGCGGTTACATGAGCTTGGCCGTGGCCACGCACTACAGCGACCGTATCGCCGGCGCCGTGAACATCGTGGGCATCAGCCACTTCGTGACCTTCTTGAACAACACGGAAAGCTACCGCCGCGACCTGCGCCGCGTCGAGTACGGCGACGAGCGCGACCCCGCGATGCGCGAATTCTTGGAGCGCATCTCGCCACTGACCAACGCGCACAAGATCAAAAAGCCGCTGTTTGTCATCCAAGGCAAGAACGACCCGCGCGTGCCGTACACCGAGGCGGAGCAGATCGTGGCCAAGGTGCGCGAATTGGGCACGCCGGTTTGGTACATGCGAGGCGAGAACGAAGGCCACGGCTTCGCCCGCAAGGAGAACAGTGACTACATGGCCTGGTCGATGGTGCAGTTCATGCAGCAAACCATCCTGCGCTGAACCCAAGGCAGATGAACGAAGGCCCCGCAATGCGGGGCCTTTTCGCTGGAGGCTTCTTTCAGCCGATCAACTTGGCCAAGGTCAGCAGTGCCAGCAGCCCCATCCACAACACCACCGAACGCCACACCAAGCGCACGACCGCAAACAAATGGCGGCCTTGTGGCGCTTCACCCGGTGTCGAGCCCACGGCGGCATTGACGCCCTCTTCCGCACCGGCATTCAGCGTCTTGCTCACGTCGGGGCTGACGCCCGGCGCGGCGGCACCGCCCAGCGCCACACCCACGGCACCAGCGGCGGCGGCCAGGATCACGCCCTCGTTGCCACGCGTCCACAAGCGGGCATCGCGGCGCCAGCCGTTCACCGCCTCTTCAAAGTTGCCCACCACCGCGAAACCACTGGCCGTGAGCCTCGCCGGCACGTGATCGATCAAGGCAAAGGCCTGGGCGGCCAACTGGCTCAAACGACCATGCACCGGAGCATCCAAAGCGCGGCTGCGGAACGCCCAATAGCGGCTCGCAAACTCTGCCAAACGGAACAAGACCGCACCGGCCGGTCCCAGGCCCAGCGTCGACAACACCACGAACCAAAAGAACACACCGAACACATGGCGGTGAGCGGCCAATAGCGAATGTTCGATGACATGGCGCAGCAGTTCCGTGCGCGGCAAATCGCTCACGTCCACATGCTGCCACTGCGCCAGCAAGCGCCGCGCCTCCAACTCGTCGCCACGGTCCAGCGCGTCGCGGATGTCAGTGAAGTAATGACTGAACTGCCTGAAGCCGAGCGTGAAGTACAGGATCAACACGTCCAGCGCCAACGCCAGCAAGGTACTGACGTGTGCCAACGCCCAGTACACCGCCACAACCAGCAAGGTTGGCAAGATCACGGTCACCAGCCAAACCACCCAGGCGTGATGCTGCTGGCCCGCATCGAAATTGCGCCCCGCCCAACGCGCCCAGCCCACCACGCCCCGGTGCACCGCGTTGCCGTGCGGCAAAGGTTTGAGCTGCTCCAACAGGAGCGCGAACAGCACAGCAAAGAAGTTCATGCCGAAATCATAGGTGGGCGCTTGGCGTGCGCCCTTGGGCCAGCTGGTGGTAGAGGTTGCGCAGCATCGCGGCAGTCGCCCCCCAAATGAAGTACCGCCCATCGTCTGGCCAAGGCATCGACAAAAACTCGCGCTCCGCGCCCATGAACTGCAGGCGGTGGCGATGGTGATGGGCGGGGTTCATCAAGTAGTTCAGCGGCACTTCAAAGGCCTCCGCCACCTCGCTCCGTTGCAACTCCAACCTGAAACCGGGATCGACCAAGGCCACGCAGGGCGTGACCTGGAACGCCGTGACGGTGCTGTAAACCGGCAACAGGCCCAGCGGCTCCACAAAGTGACGTGCCAGCCCAATCTCCTCCTCAGCCTCTCGCAACGCAGTGGCCCACGCATCGGCATCGGCAGGATCGGTGGCACCACCAGGAAAACTGATTTGGCCCGCGTGGTCGCGCAAAGCATCGGTACGACGGGTCAGCAGTACCTGCAAGCCGTCATCGCGCTGCACAAGGGGCACAAGCACCGCCGCGGCCCTCGGATCTCGACCCGGGAAGCGGTTGCCGTCGCCTGGCCGCTCGGGCGGCACCAGGGGCACCTCGGCCCAGTGACGGCGCAGCGCGGGCGCTTGCAACCAGGCTGTGGGGTGCGCAGCGAGGTGCGCGTCGGTGCCCGACACCGGCACCTCGCGGGGGTTCAAGATCGGTTTGGTCCCAGTCACGGCGCGCAGCATAGGGGCGAGCCACCAAGGCCGCGGGCGCAGAAACGACAAAGCCGCCCGAAGGCGGCTTTGGTGGGTACTCAAGGCAGAAACTGCGCTGATTAAGCGAGCTTTTCCTTGATTCGGGCGCTCTTGCCCGAACGGCTGCGCAGGTAGTACAGCTTGGCGCGGCGGACATCGCCACGGCGCTTGACTTCGATGCCAGCGATCAGCGGGCTGTACAGCTGGAAGGTGCGTTCCACGCCTTCGCCGCTGGAGATCTTGCGCACGATGAAGCTGCTGTTGAGGCCGCGGT
>CAZAIR010000164.1:0-6643 GCA_964485225.1 uncultured Burkholderiaceae bacterium | reverse complement strand
GCCCCCAGCAAAACCGCAGCACTGGCCAACAGCGCGCCACTGAAAGTCCCGATACGCGCCGCGCTGAGCAGCAGGCCCAGCCCCAGCAAAGCCAGCAGCACCCACACCGCACCGGCACCCCGGCCGCGCCCCGCCATCGGCGAGATAGCCAAAACCAAGCCCCAGGCCGCCAAGGCCGCCAAGTTGTTGAACAAGGTAGCGGCGGGCGTGAGGTTGTAGGCCACCAAGGTTGGGACCAAGCAGGCGATAGC
This sequence comes from uncultured Burkholderiaceae bacterium, assembly GCA_964485225.1. Classification (GTDB taxonomy): domain Bacteria; phylum Pseudomonadota; class Gammaproteobacteria; order Burkholderiales; family Burkholderiaceae_C; genus Inhella. The sequence continues at coordinate 6,392 of CAZAIR010000164.1, read as the reverse complement.
CACGCCGAGGGTGGCGGGCTGGGGTGGGGTTAAGGGGCTATGGGGGGCTGGGGGCATGGCGCGGGATTGTGGGTGCCTAATGCAACGGGCCAGGTCGGCTCCAACAGGCCTGCGCAAGCGCGGCACAAGTTGATCATTCGTTACATCAGGCTCAACTCACCGACCCCGCACCAGAGAGGGTCACCAACCATCGATCGGGAGAAATCCGCGCACATCACCCGTGCGACGGTCCAGCACAACGATCCAATCCGCGTGCGTACGAGACTGCAGCGGCAAATACCCAGTACTGGCCATCTCCAGTCCATGCTCCGCAACAAACCTGTCGATCAACAGCCGCCTCGCTTGATCCCCTTCCCGTAACTGGACCATTGGCCTGATAGCGCCAACTACCGCCTGCCGATGCGCGTCATAAGGCTCCCAACGAGCAGGCCGGAGGGATGGGTGCAGCCCCTGCATCGACTGCTGCACGCTCGCAAGGTAATCCTTGTCACCGGGATTTGCCAGCTTGGCGGCGATCGTCACTGGCCCCCATTGGCTCAAGTCACCGAGCCCGTATCGGGCCTCGCCGAGCGCCTTCGGATCGATCTCAGCCGCACTCACCACACGGAACCGGCTCCCCTCGAAAGACAAGAAGACGGGGCGCGCAGCATGCACGCTGAACACGCCATAGGCCAAGGCGCCCAATTGGAGCAGGGCCACCAAGGAAAGATCCAGGATGAGCTCTCGCCGCTGCTTGGCTGGGTGGTAGAGCACAAGGGTCAGCAAAGGCCCAAGCACCACATCCACTGCCACCAAAAGAAGGAAGAGCCCTTTCCCGCCGGATACCTCTCTATAGGGGTAGGGGTACCACACGGCAAAAACAACCCAAGCCACGAGGGCAGCAACAACCGCACTAGCGGCCAAGTGCAAGCATGCGGCTCGGGCAGACAAGCGAATACGTTGGGTGATCAGCATCGCGACGATCATCAAAAAACAAAAAAGAGCGCCGAAGCGCTCTTGGGGCCGGTGTGCACCTAGGTTACTTGCACTCTGCGGGCGCGAAACGGGCGGGCAGAGTACCAGCAACAGCGCCAGCAAAGGCCGGCACGACAGCGGCAGCGCCCGCTGCCATGCAGCGCCAAGCCACAGCCTGAGGAGGGGGAGTGAAGGCTGCAGTACCGACAGGCAAAGCGGTGCCTTGGGGTGCGTTCGGAGTGATGGTCAAAGTCCCGTTACCAGCAGCAGCGGTCATGGTGATCGTGATGACACCGGTAGCTTGAGCAATGACAGTACTGGCCACGTTACGAGTCGCGGCCGGTGCGGTAAAACCGGTGGCATACCCGGTAGCGGCAGCCGAGGGGTTACCCGAAGACAAAATATCTTGCACGTTCACTTTGGCAGCCGATGCGGCCACCAAGCCTTCCGACACTCGAGCCCGGACGGTGTAGTCCTGGTAGGCGGGCAATGCCACGGCGGCCAAGATGCCGATGATCGCAACAACGATCATCAATTCAATCAACGTAAAACCTTGTTGGATGCGCTTCATTCGAAAACTCCATGGAGTGGGTGATAAGGACATGCACAGCTACGCAGGACACGTGCCAGGTCGTAGGTGGCACTTAGGCGTGACACATCACACGAGAGTCCGCCAAGCTCGTTTGAGCGACTGACGGTTTCAGTCAGCTTCAACTCCATTTGGACGACAAAAATTGTCACCCTGACCATTTTGGAATCGCCCGGTTGAGGAGAGGTCGAGACTGCAGGCGTGCCGCCAATCCGACAACCAAGTCTTGAGGGGCGTCCGTCAGAATGCGGGATGGAAGCACCCAGCTGAGCTAGGCCTACCTAGACCTCACCCCGCCAGAAACACCTGCCCATCCACCAGAGGCCGCAGCCGCTGCGCCACCGGCCGGGCTTGGATGCCGGCCAGGATGGCTTGCAGTTCACCCGGCTTCATGTGGGTCAGCCAAACCTCGGGGGCCTGGGTGGGGTCGGCGGGGCGGCGCAGGCGCATGAGGTCGGCCGCGAGGGTTTTGGGGCAGTGGTGGAGGGCGATGGCGGCCAGCGCGGCTTCGTCGTCGCTGAAGGCGGCTTCGATGACGAGGTGGGCGAGGTCGAGTTGGTTCAGGCGCTCGAACAAGGCGGGGTTGGGACCTGTGTCGCCGCTGAAGGCCCACCAGCGGCCGTGGTCGGGGTGCTGCACGGCATAGCCCACCGCGGGCACGGTGTGCACGGCCGGCAGCACTTCAATGCGACGGCCGGCCAGCTCGAAAACGTCACCGGTGGCGAGCGGCTGCAAGCGCAAGGCGGGTGCGTCGGGGCGGGGCACGGCGGTGAAGTCGGGCCAGATGACGTTGTTGAGCACGTGCGTTTGCAGCGCTTGCAAGGTTTGCGGCAGCGCGTGCAAGGTGATGGGGCCACGGCCGGTGGCGATGCGCCGGCGCAAGGTAGCGTCGGCCATGAGGGGGATGCCGAGGACGTGGTCCAGGTGCGCGTGCGTGAGCAGCACGTGGTCAACCAGGGTCATCTCGTCCAGCGTGAGGTCGCCCACGCCCGTGCCTGCATCGATGAGCAGGTGTTGGTCAACGAGGAAGGCGGTGGTTTTGCAGCCGGCCGCGATGGCGCCGCTGCAACCCAAGACGCGGATGCCCATGGCGGGTTGGGGCTGCGCTGGGCAGCCGGTGGGTTCAGTGCGGAGCGATGGTAGGCGGTGGTCGGGCGCGGGATGTGCGCACAAATGCGTGTGCGCCGCACTGAAAGTGCAAGGGCCGCGTAAGCGGCCCTTGGGGTGTGCGGTTGGTCACGCGCCGTGGCGCCGGCCTGGGTTCACAAGGCTGGTTGCAAGAACTGCATCTGGGTGCCGGCCAAGTCGATGATGTCACCGCTCTTGAGGGGCACGGCATCCACGGTCAGGGTTTGGCCGTTGATCTGGGGGCGGGTGGCCCCTTCGATGTGCGTGAACACGTAACCGCTGGGACGCTTGGTGATGGACGCCACTTGGACGCCAGGCTTACCAATGGTGGTGACGACTTTGGTGAGCGGCACTTCGCGACCTGCGGCGGTGCCATTGAGCACACGCACGCTGGCCGGGCCAACGGGGGCGGGCGGCGCGAAGCTACCGAAGTTGCTGGCCGACTGCAATGCCGGGGCGGCAGGACCACCGCTACCAGGCAAGCCCTGGCCAGGGCGCAGGATCATGGTCTTGTCGTGCTCAGCATGTTCGTCGAGCAGGAACTTGATCTTGTACTTGCCCACCTCCAACACGTCATTGGCGCGCAACTGCTGCTTCTTGACGGCCTTGCCGTTGATGTAGGTGCCGTTGGTGGAGTTGAGGTCTTCAATGTAGACGTCGGCGCCCACCATCTGCAGCACCGCGTGCTCGCCGCTGACGGCCAAGTTGTCGATGACGATGTCGTTGTACGGGCGGCGGCCCAGGGTGGTTTTGTCCTTGGTGAGCTGGACTTCTTTGATCACCACGCCGTCAAGCGACAAGACGAGTTTGGCCATCGGTTCCTCTTATCTGCAGAGCTGCTGTGTGTTTGACGTTGTCATGTGCGCCGGCCCAAGCCCCACCAGGACCTGCCCCCTGCCGTGCTGTTATGGGGCGCCGAGCCTGCGCGCGCCAAAACCGCCGTGATGTTATCCCGGCCCCCGTTGGCATTGGCGGCGTCTATCAGCGCATGGGCCAACAAGCCGAGGTCGGTGTGGCGCTGGCACAGCACCGCGAGGTCGGCGTCGCGCACCATGTCGCTCAATCCGTCGGAGCACAGCAGGTACAGGTCGCCGGGTTCGACGGCGTGGCAATGCAGTTCCAGCAAGGTGTCGGGCTCTACGCCCACGGCGCGGGTAACGAGGTTTTTGTGCTGCGCGGTCTCGGCCTGCTCGGGGGTCAGGATGCCGGCATCAATCTGTTCTTGCAGCAGCGAATGGTCACGGGTGATGCGCTCAAAGCGGCGGCCGCGCAGGCGGTAAGCGCGGCTGTCACCGATATGACCGATCCACAAACCCTCGGGCCGGAACACACCGACCACCAAGGTCGTACCCATACCGGCCAAGCGCGGGTTGTGGCTGGCAGTTTCAAAAATCGCGCGGTTGGCGTTGTCGACACAGATTTGAATGGCCTGGGCCACGGCTTCAGGCGGCGCGCCATCGGCCTGACGCAGCCAACTGCCGAGCTCATTGCGCAGGAAGTTGACCAACATCTGGCTGGCCACCTCGCCCGCGTTGTAGCCCCCCATGCCGTCGGCCAGGACCATCAGGCTGGCGTCGGCATCCAACGCAAAAGCGTCTTCGTTGTTGCCGCGCGCGCGGCCGGTATCACTCAGGGCCTCAAAGATGGGCAAGGTGCGGCTGCTCGTCATGGGCGGCGCTCCATGCGTTGGGTGGCATCAAAGCCAGGGGCTGGCGCTGGGGCGGCAGCGGGCCGGGGGGCTTCGGCGCCGGGGCCCAGCTGGTCAAGCACGGCCTCCAGGTCTTGGGCCATGTCTTCGCCATTGGCGTAACGCAACTCCGGGCGCTTTTCCAAGGCCAAGGCCAACACCATCGCCAGGGCCTCGGGCAGCCCGGGGCGCAGGTCGCGCACGTCGGCCACTTGTTCATTCGCGATTTCGTACATGAGACGCGCCATGCTGTCGCTCTGGTGCGGTAGGCGACCCGTCAGCAATTGGTACAGCACAGCGCCCAAGGCATAGAGGTCAGATCGGCCGTCAACAGCTTGGCCAGCGAGCTGCTCGGGAGCCATGTAACTGGGGGTGCCGAGCACCAACCCGGTGCGGGTGCGGCTGCCATCAGCCACACGGGCGATGCCAAAGTCCATGATCTTCACGGTGGTGCCGCTGTCATCCACCATAATGTTGGCGGGCTTGATGTCGCGATGCACCACGCCATGAGAATGGGCATGGTGCAGCGCCCGTGCCACGCGAATCGCCACGCGCAGCGCCTGTGCCACCGGCAGCAATTGACCCGCGTGCACATGGCGGCTGAGGTCGTGGCCTTGGATGAGCTCCATGGCGATCCAGGCGTCGCCGTCGGCGCTGACACCGACCTCGTGCACCTGGAGGATGTCGGGGTGTGACAGCGACTGTGCCGCTTGGGCCTCGCGCAAAAAGCGCGCACGCACGTCGGACAAATCCTCGGGCGCCACTTCGGCGCTCAACAACAAGCGCTTCAGCGCCACCTGTGACCCGTTGCGCACGTCCACCGCACGGTGCACCACCGCCATGGCCCCACGCCCAAGCTCTTCGGCCAACTGCAAGTGCGCCGGCACTTCTGCCATCGGCGCCCGATCGGGGCCCGCCCGGTAGGGCATGGTGGACAGGGGTTGCGTGGACAGGGGCAAGGTGTGCTGGCCCGTGCTGGGCCCGGCACCATGGGTGGCGCCTGTGCGCGGCCCTGCCGCCGACCAGCCGAACAGGTGTTTGATACGGTCGAGCCAGCCCATGTGCGTCAGCCTGCGGCTTGGCGCCGCGTGAAGAAATGACCCAAAGCCAGCACCAGGGCTGCACCCAAAGCACCGCTGACGTACGTGCTGCCCTTGGGCAGCACACCCACGACCTCTTGAAGCAAGGGGTCGCCCAATACCAAGCTGCCAGCGATGAAGCCCAGCAACATCGCGCCGGCGGTGATCACCCACGGGAAGCGGTCCATCAACTTGAGCACGATTTGGCTGCCCCAAATGATGATCGGGATCGAAACCAGCAGACCGAAGCCCACCAAAAACATTTGCTGCGCCGGCGCGGCGGCACTGGCGGCACCGGCCACGCCGATGACGTTGTCCACGCTCATCACCAAATCCGCCACGATCACTGTGCGCACGGCCGCCCACAACTTGTCACTGCCGCTGATGTTGCCATGGCCTTCATCGGCTTCAGGCAGCATCAGCTTGACCCCAATCCAGACCAAGGCTATCGCGCCCACCAACTTGAGGCCCGGCAGCTTGAGCAAGCTGATCGCAAAGAAGATCAGCAGCAAGCGCAGCGCGATCGCCCCAGCCGTGCCCCACCAGATGCCTTTGGTTCGCAAATCGGGCGGCAGGCGACGACAAGCCAGGGCGATGACAACGGCGTTGTCCCCCCCGAGCAAGATGTCGACCAAGATGATCTGACCCACGGCGAGCCAGAAAGCGGGATCAGCGAGCCAGTTCATACAGATGAAAACGGGGGCCGCAGCCCCCGTGTTGGTGTCAACCCTGGCGCTTTACAGCAGCGCTTTGAGCAACTTGGCCATCTCGCTGGGGTTGCGCGTGATGGTGAAACCGCATTCCTCCATGATGGCCAGCTTGGCGTCCGCGGTGTCGGCGCCACCTGAGATCAGTGCACCAGCGTGGCCCATGCGCTTGCCCGGAGGCGCAGTGACGCCAGCGATGAAGCCGACGATGGGCTTCTTCATGTTGGCCTTGCACCAGCGGGCGGCTT
>CAZAIR010000163.1:0-6643 GCA_964485225.1 uncultured Burkholderiaceae bacterium | reverse complement strand
TGTTGATCGTTGGTTGTGGCGATGTGGGCCGGCGCGTGCTGCGCGAACTGCCAGCGGGCCTGTCGGCCACCGTGCTGGCGCGTGACCCGCGCAAATTGAGGCACCTGGGGGTGCGGGTGCTGCAAGGCGATCTGGACCACCCCGCCAGCCTTCGGCGATTGGCGGGTGTGTTCGATGCCGTGATGCACCTCGCGCCGCCGCCCTTGCAAGGCACCACCGACCCTCGTACCCGCGCGCTGGTGGCGGCTTTGTCGCGCGCGCGCGCGCCGCAGCGGTTTGTTTACGTTTCCACCACTGGGGTGTATGGCGATCGGGCCGGGGCTTGCATCGACGAAACCGCTGAGCGCCGTGCCCAAACGCCACGCGCACAGCGCCGGGTTGACGCTGAGAACACTTTGCGTGCCTGGGGCGTGAGGATGGGGGTTCGCGTGGCCCTGCTGCGGGCCCCCGGCATTTATGCCGCCGACCGCGAAGGCCACCCGCGTGAGCGCTTGCTCGCCGGTCGCCCCTTGTTGCGCCCCGAGGACGACGTCTTCACCAACCACATCCATGCCGATGACTTGGCGCGCGCTTGCATCGCGGCCTTGTTCAAAGCCCAGCCGCAGCGGGCCTTCAATGTCGTGGACGACAGTGACAGCCTCATGGGCGACCACTTCGACCGTGCGGCAGATTTGCTGGGCCTGCCGCGCGCCCCGCGTCTGAGTCGTCAGGAGGCTGCCGGGGTGCTGAGCCCCATGCAGATGAGCTTCATGAGCGAGAGCCGCCGCATCGGTAACCAGCGCCTTCAGCACGAGCTGGGCTTGCGCTTGCGCTACCCCTTGCCGGAGAACGGCTGGTAGCTGACGCGCCTTACTTGTGGCGCATCAGGTGCACGAATTCGTCACCTTGCGTGGTCTGTTCCAGCAGCGCATGGCCGGTTTGCTTGGCGAAGGCCTGGAAGTCACGCACCGAGCCTGGGTCGGTCGCCACCACACGCAGCACTTGGCCCGCAGCCAGCTCGCCCAGGGCTTTCTTGGTCTTCAGGATGGGCATCGGGCAGTTCAGCCCACGCACGTCGAGTTCTTTGTCGATGGGGAAAGTCATGGCAAATCCATAAAAACTGGCGTGTGGCCGCGCGAGCGAAGGAACGTGGCCAGCGCTTGGCCCGTGCCTTCGCGCCAGCAGCGCACCGCCGACGGGTCCATCAGTTTGTACTCGGCCAGCTCCGGGCTGAGGCGAATAGGGCCTTGCACCGGCACGTGGTAGGCCACGATGAGCTGGTTCATGCGCTGGAAGTCCCACACGCCCAGCAAGCTGGGTGGTGCCACGGCTTGCAGTGCGGTTTCTTCCCTCACTTCGCGCACCACCCCTTCTTCGGCCGTTTCGCCGGCTTCCATGAACCCTGTGATGAGGCCGAAGAAGCGCCCCGGCCACGCCGCATTGCGGGCCAGCAGCAGTTGGCCATCGCGGTCGGTGCACTCCAGCACCGCTGCCAGCACAGGCACTGGGTTGTTCCAGTGCGTGAAGTCGCAGGCGGTGCAGCGCAGCCGCTGTTTGTCGCCACCGTCATCTGCTTGCGTCACCCACGCCAATTGCGCCGCACAAAGCGGGCAGTGGCGGTAGGGCTTCATGCGGGGAACACGCCGGTGGACAGGTAGCGGTCGCCGCGGTCACAAACGATGAAGACGATGGTGGCGTCTTGTACGGTGCGCGCAATCGACAAGGCCACGCAGCAAGCGCCGGCGGCCGATATGCCTGCAAACAAACCCTCCTCGCGGGCCAGCTTGCGTGCCATGGCTTCGGCGTCGGCCTGGCTCACGAGCACGATTTCGTCGATGCCCTTCGGGTCGTAAATCTTGGGTAGGTAGGCCTCCGGCCATTTCCGGATGCCAGGAATGCGCGAGCCCTCCGCTGGCTGCGCACCCACGATGCGCACCGCTGGGTTTTGCTCTTTGAGGTAACGCGACACGCCGGTGATGCTGCCGGTGGTGCCCATGGCGCTCACGAAGTGGGTGACGCGGCCGCCCGTGTCTCGCCAAATCTCAGGCCCTGTGGTTTCGTAATGCACGCGTGGGTTGTCGGCATTCGCGAACTGGTCCAGCACACGGCCCTTGCCTTCGCGGGACATTTGATCGGCCAAATCGCGGGCGTACTCCATGCCACCGCTGCGCGGGGTCAGGATCAGCTCAGCGCCGAACGCCTTCATGGTTTGAGCACGTTCGATCGACAGGTCCTCCGGCATGATCAGCACCATCCGGTAACCGCGCACGGCGGCGGCCATGGCCAAGGCGATCCCAGTGTTGCCGCTGGTGGCTTCTATCAAGGTGTCGCCAGGGCGGATGTCGCCGCGTTCCTCGGCGCGACGGATCATGCTGATGGCAGGCCGGTCCTTGACCGAGCCAGCAGGGTTGTTGCCCTCAAGCTTGCCCAGCAGAACGTTGCCACGCGCGGCCAATTCGGGCCCAAGCACGCGGGATAGTTGGACCAAGGGCGTGTTGCCGATGACGTCTTCGAGGCGGAGATAGCGGTGCGGTTCACTCATGGCGACGCATTGTGCAGTCCAGGCTCGAAGGCGCTTAAATGCTGTGGCAGAATCGCGCTCCTTCCGAACGAGGACTCATCCTCGTAACCGGTCAAAGCCTCAAGCCATGCTTCAGGCGCTGACCGAGCAACCTGCCCAGGTGGCGAAATCGGTAGACGCAAGGGACTCAAAATCCCTCGCCGCAAGGCGTGTCGGTTCGAGTCCGACCCTGGGCACCAAGGTTCTCTCTCTACACTCGCGGCCCAACCTGCGCCGCGACATGCACCCCCTTCTCCCCGTCACCAAGGCCTTGATGCTTGTTTGCATCGGCTTCTTTTGCGTTGGCGTTCTGTGGCCATCGCTGACCTTTTGGCTGGCTCTGTGGCCTTTGCAATCAGGGGCCTTCTATCCCTGGCAGTTGCTCAGCTACGCGCTGCTGCATGGCGGCTTTGGTCATTTGTTCTTCAACATGCTGGGCCTGTACATGTTCGGCAGCGAGTTGGAGCGTCATCTGGGGCGTCAGCGTTACGTGGCATTGCTGGTGGCTGGCGCGCTCACGGCGGCCGCTGTGCAATTGTTGGTCGGCCTAGCCAGTGGTCACCAAAGCCCGACGGTGGGCCTATCGGGCGCGGTGTTCGCTTTGCTGTTGGTCATGGCGATGGACTTTGGCGACCAAGTGGTGATGCCCATCATTCCCCCCATCCCGATGAAGATGAAGGTTTGGGTGGCGCTGTTTGGCGGGATCGAGCTGGTGCTGGGCTACACCGGTGGCACGGGCGCGGCGCACTTTGCGCACCTGGGTGGGATGGTCGGCGCGTTTGGCTTGGTTCAGTACTGGCGCTGGCAGGCCGCGCGCCGCCGCAACAGCAAGGTGCGCAGGCTGCACTGACCTAGGGGCTCTGCGACGGAACAGGGTCGCACCGGCCATCAGCCGGGCCTCGTTGGTGCTGACGGTGTTGCAGCGCCAAGTGCCGTTGGGTCGGGTTGCGATGCTTGCTGACCGTGGCGTGCGACGCACGGGTGCAGATGCCCGTCAGGGCGTATCCATGAGCCGGGCACGGGTTCCTGGGGAGCGTGTTCTCGAGCCGTTGTGCTATGTTGAACACAGCACTCATTTGCTAGGAGCAACCCCGATGAAAGTCGCTGACATCCTCCGCGTCAAGGGCGGCACGCTGTTCACTGTGGCACCGGATTCGCCGCTGGCCGATGCGGTGGCCACGATGGCCGATCGCGATATTGGCTCGTTGGTGGTGATGGAGTTCGGTGAACTGGTGGGCATGTTGACATTCCGCGAAGTGATCGCGGCGGTGGTGGGTAACGGCGGCATGGTGGGGACACGCCAAGTGCGTTCGGTGATGGACGACCATCCCCTGAGTTGCACCCCCGAGACCGAGATCGATGAAGTGCGCCGCATGATGCTGGGACGCCATGCGCGCTACATGCCGGTGCTGAACGGCAAAACCTTGATGGGCGTGATTTCCTTTTATGACGTGGCGAAGGCTGTGGTCGATGCCCAGGACTTCGAGAACCGCATGCTCAAGGCCTACATCCGCGATTGGCCGGTGGAAGAGAACGAGGGCGCGAGCGAGGGCAAGCTTTAGGCGTTGCTGGCCCCATACCAAGGCGGCCTCGGCCGCCTTGTTCGTTTCTGGGCAGAGGCTTCACGCCGCGCGGCGTGCGTGTTGGTCAGCCGCGCAAGGTCGGCTTCCTAGAATGTGAGGCTTCATTCAGCGGCGGTGGTTACATGTCAGGCAGCACGTTCGGCAACTGGTTTTGCGTCACCAACTTTGGTGAGAGCCACGGCCCTGCCATCGGCTGCGTCATCGATGGCTGCCCGCCGGGCTTGGCCTTGAGCGAGGCCGATATCCAGGCCGACCTGGACCGGCGTCGCCCAGGGACCAGCCGTCACGTCACCCAGCGCCAAGAGCCGGATACGGTAGAAATTTTGTCGGGCGTGTACGAAGGGCTGACCACCGGCACCCCGATTGCGCTGCTGATCCGCAACGTGGACCAGCGCAGCAAGGACTACGGCAACCTGCTCGACACCTTCCGGCCGGGCCACGCGGACTACACCTACTGGCGCAAGTACGGCCTGCGAGACCCGCGCGGCGGCGGGCGTTCGAGCGCCCGCTTGACCGCGCCGATGGTGGCCGCCGGTGCAGTGGCGCGCAAATGGCTGCGTGAGCAGCACGGCACCGAGGTGCGGGGCTGTATGACGCAGTTGGGTGCTACCCCCATTGCCACCGACGACTGGACACAGGTGCGCCACAACCCGTTCTTCGCCGCTACCGCGCAAGGCATCGACGGCCTGGAAGCGCAGATGGATGCTTTGCGCAAGAGCGGCGACTCGGTCGGTGCCAAGCTGCGCGTGGAAGCCAAGGGCCTACCGCCGGGCTGGGGTGCGCCTCTGTTTGACAAGCTGGATGCGCAGATTGCATACGCCATGATGGGCATCAACGCGGTCAAGGGTGTCGAGATTGGTGACGGCTTTGGCGTCGTCGCCCAAACGGGCAGTCAGCATGGCGATGAATTGCATCCTGATGGCTTTGCCAGCAACCATGCAGGTGGTGTGCTCGGCGGCATCAGCACGGGCCAGGATGTCGTGGTGCACATCGCCATCAAGCCCACCAGCTCGATTCGGCTGGAGAAGGCCAGCGTCGACCGCGCCGGTCAGCCCACCACGGTGGTGACCCACGGGCGGCATGACCCCTGCGTGGGCATCCGCGCCACGCCCATTGCCGAGGCCATGCTGGCCCTGGTGCTGATGGATGCCGCGCTGCAGCACCGCGCGCAGTGCGGCGACGTGCAACTGCCCGTGCAGGCTGTCCCGGCGCAACGCTGATCCATCATCGGCGCTGTGCAGTTCGTCGCGCGCAGCGTGCATCCGTCACATGCTTTGACCACCATGCCGGCTGTTTACACAACCGGGGTGGGTCATGCGTCTTCTCAACACAAGCTCCAGCAAGCGCCGTTGGATTTGGGCCGGTGGCCTGTCTGCGGTCGCGTTGGCCGCTGCCGCCACGGTGGTGATGGCCGCCGGCGGCAAGCCGGACGCTCCCGATAAGGCTGCGGCCGGCACAGACACACCCGCCGCCAAGGCTTTGCGCTTCCATGCCACCGAGGTGGTGAGCCCGCAGCTGGCGCAGCTGGCAGCCCAGATCGAGTTCTCAGGCCCTCTGGTGGCCCCCAACACCGCCACGGTGCGCGCCAAGGGTGGCGGCACCCTGTTGGCCCTGTCGGCCCCGGAGGGCAGCCGCGTCAAGGCCGGGCAAAGCGTGGGCGCCCTTGACCTGGAAGACCTGCGCCAGCGCGTGGCCGAGCGTGCCGCCAGTGTGGAAGCGGTGCGCGCGCAGATGCTGCAGGCCGAGCGCACACACCTCGCCAATGAAGGCCTGGCGCGCCAGAACTTCATTGCCACCACGGCGCTGGACGGCAGCCGCGCGGCACTGGACACCCAGCGTGCCCAGTTGGCCGCCGCGCAGGCACAGCTGCAGAGCATGCAGGTAGCGCTGCGGCAGGCCGGTTTGGTCAGCCCCATCAACGGCTGGGTGGCCAAGCGCCACGCCGTGCCCGGCGAAAAGTTGCAGGCCGAGCAGCCGGTCCTGACCGTGGTGGACCTCACCCAGCTGGAACTGGCGGGCCTGGTGGGCACGCACGAGGTGTCGCGCCTGAAGCCGGGCATGAAGGCCCAACTGCACATCGAAGGCGAGGCGGCGCCCGTGACGGCCCGCATCGCCCGCATCAGCCCGTCCGCCGAGCCAGGCACGCGCTCGATCGGCGTGACCTTGACCGTGCCCAACGCGGCCGAGCGCCTGCGGGCCGGGCAGTACGCCGTGGCCACCGTGGTGCTGGACGATCCGGCCGAGCGGCTCACGCTGCCCGTCACGGCCCTGGTGGGCACGGACGGTCAGCAGCAGGTGTGGGTGATCGAGGGCGGCGAGCTCAAGCGGCGCCTGGTGACCACCGGCCGGCGCGACCCCAAGACCGGCCGCGTGGAGGTGCTGCAAGGCTTGGATGCCAAGGCGCAGGTGCTGGCCGGCCGCTACGACAACCTGCGGGAAGGCACCAAGGCCACGATCGACGCCGCGCCGGCCAAGGTGGCGGCTGACGCCAGCACCCCAAAGAGCGGGAGCTGAGGCCATG
>CAZAIR010000162.1:4449-6656 GCA_964485225.1 uncultured Burkholderiaceae bacterium | reverse complement strand
TTCGTGTTCGAGCCCGACTGGCGCAGCCGCCCCTGGCCCCCGCGCGGCAAGCCGCGGCCTGCCGCGACGGACGAAGCGCTCGGGCTCATTTGAGCCGCCGGGGCTGAGCCCGGCACGGGCGCTGCCCAGCCGCTGCGTCGGGCAAGATGGCGGCAACGTTTCTTTCGGCCCCGCCCATGCTCCGCTACCAAACCCTGCCCGTTACCCCCTTCCAGCAAAACTGCTCCCTCGTGTGGTGCGACGCCACGAACGAGGCGGCGCTGATCGATCCGGGTGGCGAGATCCCCCGCCTGCTGGCCGCCGTGAAGGCGCGCGGGCTCACGCTCAAGGCGCTGTGGCTCACCCACGCGCACATCGATCACGCCGGCGGCACCGGCCAACTGGCGCGCGAGACCGGCTTGCCCATCGTGGGGCCGCACCCGGGCGACCAGTTTTGGATCGACGGGCTGCCGCAGCAAAGCCAGATGTTTGGCTTCCCGCCGGCCGAGCACTTCACCCCCACGCGCTGGCTGGCCGATGGCGACACGGTGCAGATCGGCAACGAAACCCTGGCCGTGCGCCACTGCCCGGGCCACACGCCGGGGCATGTGGTGTTCCACAGCGCCAGCGCCAAGCGCGCCTTCGTGGGTGATGTGCTGTTTGCCGGCTCGATCGGCCGCACCGATTTCCCGCAGGGCAACCACGCGCACCTGATCGCCTCCATCACCCAGCGCCTGTGGCCGATGGGCGATGACACCGTGTTCATCCCCGGCCACGGGCCGGAGAGCACCTTCGGCGCCGAGCGCCGCAGCAACCCCTATGTGAGCGACGCGGCAGTGGCCCAGGGTGCGCGCGCATGAACCCGGTGCTGATGGAAGCCTGGCGCGGCCCGGCGCTGGAATCGGCCCACCGCGGCCGCGTGTGCGTGGTGGATGCCGATGGCGCCACCGTGCTGGCACTTGGCGATGTGGAGGCCCGCGTGTTCCCGCGCTCGGCCATCAAGGTGCTGCAGGCCTTGCCCCTGGTGGCCAGCGGCGCGGCCGCACGCTTTGGGCTGAGCGATGCCGAGCTGGCACTGGCCTGCGCCAGCCACAACGGCGAGCCCGAGCACGCCGCCACCGCCGCCAGTGCGCTGGCCAAGGCGGGCTTGGACGACACGGTGCTGGAGTGCGGCACGCACTGGCCTTACCTCGACACCGCGGTGCGCGCCCTGGCCGCCGCGGGCCAAACGCCTTGCGCGCTGCACAACAACTGCTCGGGCAAGCACGCCGGCTTTGTGTGCCTGGGCGCGCACCTGAGCCGGGGCGGTGATGCACGCGGTTTCTTGAGTGGCTATGTGCAGCCCGATCACGCCGTGATGCGCGAGGTGGGTCACGCGCTGGAGGCCACCACCGACAGCCCCTTGGCCGATGCCCCGCGCGGCGTGGACGGCTGCTCCATCCCCACCTACGCCTTGCCGCTGCGCGCGCTGGCCCTGGCCTTTGCGCGCGTGGCCACCGGTGTGGGCCTGAGCCCCGAGCACGCGGCCGCCGCGCTGCGCCTGCGGCAGGCGATAGCCCGCGCACCGTTCATGGTGGCCGGCACCGGTCGCTTTGACACCAAGGTGATGCAGGCCTTGGGCGAGCGCGTGTTCTGCAAAGTGGGCGCCGAGGGCGTGTACTGCGCGGCCCTGCCCGAGCTGGGCTTGGGCGTGGCGCTGAAGATGGACGACGGCAACAACGCCCGCGCCGCCGAGGTGGTGATGGCCGCGTTGATCGAGCGGCTGCTGCCGCTGGAGGGTGACCACGCCGCGCTGATGGCCAGCTTGTCGGATGTGCAGCTGAAGAACTGGCGCGGCACCGAGGTGGGCCGCTTGCGCGCCAGCGCGCTACTCAGGACTTGAGGGCTGAAGCGATGGCGCAGCAAGGCTTGGTGGTGTTCGCCAAAGACAAGGCCCGCGTGTCGGCCTTCTACCAACAGACGCTGGGGCTGGCGGTGGAGGCTTCAGACAGCTCGCACGACCTGCTGCGCGGCCAGGGCCAGGAGGTGGTGGTGCACAGCATCCCCAAGCGGGTGGCGGCCGAGATCGAGATCGCCACGCCGCCCGAACCGCGTTGGGATACCCCCTTCAAGCCCACCTTCGTGGTGGCGAGTTTGGCGGCGGTGCGCGCCGCCGCCGAGGCCACCGGCGGCACGCTCAAGCCCGAGGCTGGGGCCTGGCACTTCCGGGGGCACACGGTGCTGGACGG
>CAZAIR010000162.1:0-4349 GCA_964485225.1 uncultured Burkholderiaceae bacterium | reverse complement strand
CATCGCCGTGTAAGTCCACAGCTCCCGCGTGAACGGGTGGCGGCGGTAGCCGATCACGTTCCGCTGCGACAGGTCCACCCGCTGCGCGTGGCTGTGGGCCAGGTAAGGCATGTAGGCCAGCATCAGGCGCTGGGCCTCGCGCATGGCGGCCAGGCGTTCGGGGCCGTTGGGCAGGGCGCGTTGGGCTTCGTAGGCGCGGTCGTAGGCGGGCAGCTGGAAGCGGGCATCGTTGCTTTGGCCGCTGTTGGGGCCGTAGGCCAGGGCCAGGAAGAAGTCGCCGTCAGGGAAAGCGGTGCTCCAGGCGAAGCTCCACATCTGCAGGCGGCCGGCGAGCGAGTTTTTGATCAGCTCGCCGAATTGCCCGATGTCGAACTGGATGCGCAGGCCGATGGCGCGCATCTGCTTCTCCCACAGCTCGTTGAGGCCGCGCTGGCGGGCATCGCCCAGACCGGCCAGGCGCAGCAGCAACGGGCTGCCGTCGGGTTGCTCGCGCCAGCCGTCGCCGTCCACATCGCGGTAGCCGTACACGTCCAGCAGCGCTTTGGCGCGGGCGATGTCGCCGCTGCCCATCTCGGTTTTCAGCGTGGGGTCGTAGCCGTACACGCCGGGCACCATCAGGCTTTGCGCGGGGATGCCCTGGCCGCGGAACACCTGCCGCAGCTCGGCGCTGTTGTCGTAGGCCAGCGCGATGGCGCGGCGCAGCGCCACGCGCTCGGGCGTCAGGCCGCCGATGACAGGGTCGGTGGTGTTGAAGAAGGTTTGGCGCACCGAGGCGTCCAGCATCGGCACGGCCTGCACGCCGCGCTTGGCCAATGCTGGCGCCAACTGGCCGTTGGGCACCACGATGGGGGCCACGGTTTGCGGCATTTCCATCGCGTCCAGCTCACCGCCGTAGAAGGCCAGCCAACGCGGCTGGTCCTCTTGGATGATGTTGACCTCCACCTCGTCCACCATCGGCAGACGGCGGCCCTTGAGCTGCGCGGCCAGGGCTTGCGCTTGGGGGTCGTTGGCGGGGGCTTGCTCGTCGTAGTAGGCCTCGCGGAAGCGCGGGTTGCGCTCCAGCAGCACGCGCGAGCCGCGGCGCCAGGCCTTGAGCCGGAACGGCCCCGTGCCCACCGGGTGGGCCATGGTGTCGTCGGCATGGTGCTCGATGACCTCGCGCGCCACCGCGCCAGTCTGGCCGGGTGAGGCCAGCAGCGACACAAAGCGCGGCGAGGGCGCGGCCAAACGCACCTCGAAGCGGTAGCGGTCCAGCGCCCGCAAGCCCGCCACCGGGGCGTCGTAGTCCAGCCCGGTTTTGGCGGCCAAGGCTTTTTGGCGCAGCTCCGACAGGCCGATGATCTTTTCGCTTTCGAACAGGTACAGGTGCTCCGATGGCACCTTGGGGTCGAAGAAGCGCTTGATGCTGTAGACGTAATCGGCGGCCACCAGCTCGCGCGGCTGGCCTTTGAAGACCGGGTGGTCGGCGAAGAAGATGCCGGGCTTGAGGGTGACCACGAAGCGCGTGTAGTTGTCGCTCACCTCGGGCAGGGCAGCGGCGGTTTGCGGCTTCAGCAGGGGCGGGCGGGCCAGGTGGTCGTAGCGCAGCGGGGCTTCAAAGATGTGCGCATTGATGGTGACCGAGGTGCGGTCGGACACGCGCGGGGGGTCGAAGCCCACTTCGGCAATGTCAAAGGCCACGCGCAGGCGCTTCACCGGCCGGGTTTGGGCACTTGGGGATGAGGCGGGCAGCAACAGCCCAAGCGCAGGGGCTGGCAGCAGCAGGAACGGGCGACGGCGCATCGGGCAGACCAGCGATCGGCAGAGGCCGGCAATGTAGGGCCGACAACATGCCCTTGCCACCTGGACGTGTGCTCAGCAAAACCCGCCATGACCACCGGCCCGGCACCGGCGGCTGCCTAGA
Organism: uncultured Burkholderiaceae bacterium; assembly: GCA_964485225.1. Taxonomy (GTDB): domain Bacteria; phylum Pseudomonadota; class Gammaproteobacteria; order Burkholderiales; family Burkholderiaceae_C; genus Inhella. The sequence goes on along the minus strand of CAZAIR010000162.1, from coordinate 2,446 downwards.
CTGGCCGGCTACCCCCCTGAGCCACCCCCTCATGTCCAACCGCCCTCACCCCTCGACCCCAGCGCTGGCCCTGCTGCTGTGCCTGTTTGCTGCCACCGCGCCTGCCGTGGGGCAGGGCAACGCCACCGCGCCAGCGGTGCCGCACAGCAGCCCCACGGCAGCCACCGCCCCCCTGACCTTGGAGGCCTTGTTCCGCGCCCAGCCCTACCGCGGCGAGCCGGCCAAGGAGCCCAAGTTCAGCCGCAGCGGCCGCTACCTGGCTTACCTGTGGGCACCGTTTGGTGAGCCCGGCAGCGACCTGTATGTGCACGACACCCGCACCGGCCAAACCCAGCGCCTGAGCTCGCCCCAGCTGATGGCGGCGTTCGACACCCCCGAAGACCTGGCCCGCTTCGACGCCAAGCTGGCCCAGCGCAACCGCGAGTGGGCGCAGCGCCAAGCGCAAGAGGAGGCGCAAGCTGCCTACCTGCGCGGGGCGCCGGTGAACCTGAGCCAGTGGGAGCAGGCCGAGATCGAGATCCTCAAGAAAGAGGCCGCCGAGAAGTTCGCCCGCGACGAGGCCAAAAAGGCCGCCGACAAAGCCGCCGCCGACGCCGAAAAGCGCGCCATGGCCGAGCTGGCTGCGCGCCGGGCCGGCAAGCCGCTGCCCCCTGAGGCTGCGGCTTCAGCCGCCACCCCTGCAAAGCCCGCTGTGATGCCCGAGAAGGCCGACTGGGAGTGGCGCGACGAGCTGAAGAAAAAGCTCGCCAAGAACAAGCTCAAGCCCACCGACCTTTACCCCGGCGTGACCCAAATCGAATGGGCGCATGAGCGCGACGAGCTGATCGTGCAATACCGCGGCAACCTGCTGCGCTGGCAGGCCGGGCCGGATCTGGCGAAGACACGCTTGCAGCCCTTGGTCAGCACCCAGCGCGCGCTGCGCATCGTGGACTACACGCGCGACGACCAGGGCTACATCTACCAAGACGACGGCCGCCTGCTGCGCGCGCGCTTCAACGGCGGCGGCGTGCAGCTGCTGAACCGCGAGCTGGTGCACCCCGACGACGCCGAGCGCAAGTACAGGATCGAAGCCACGACCTTGAGCGAAGACGGCCGCTGGATGGCCCTGACCGCCCGCGCGCCCCTGGGCGAAGAAGGCAAGCCGCCCCCGAGGCCCGGCCGCCAGGTGGAAATCATGGGCTACGGCGAGCGCTTTGCCGCCGCCAAGAAGGTGGACCGCGAGCTGCCCGACGACAAGCGCCTGGTGCCGCCCACCGCCATCTACATCCGCCCCGTGCCCACCGGCCAAGAGCCCCCGGCCAAGCAGCCCGAGCCCGTGTTCACCCACGCCGGCGGTGATGTGTGGTTCGAGCTCAGCCCCGTGGCCTGGACGCCCAACGGCAGCCACTACAGCTTCGCCACCTGGGAGCGCGAGAAAGAGCTGCTGCGCGTCTACCTGGGCCGCGCCGAAGGTGGCGCGCCGGAGGTGGTGATCGAGCGCCGCGGCGACGTGGGCCACGAGGTCGTCAACGTGCTGCGCCCGCGCTTCACGCCCGACGGCCAACAGCTGGTGGTGGTGCTGGACGAGCACGGCTTCCGCCAGCCCTACGGCTACCGCCTGGCCGACAAGTCCCTGAAGCGCCTGGTGCAAGGCGACTTCGAAGCCCACCAGGTGCTGGGCTTCACGCCCGACAGCCAAGCGATGTTCGTGCTGGCCAACAAGGACGACTTCGCGGCCATGAACGTCTTCCGCGTGAGCTTGAAGGACGGCGCCATGCAACCCCTGGGCGCCGCGCCCGATTACCACCGCAACGCCACCGTCTCGTTCGACGGCACCCAGGCCGCCGCCGTGGCCGGCCACTGGAGCGAGCGCCCCGAACTCAAGCTGCTGCGCCAGAGCGCCGCGCCCCGCGTGCTCACCCAAAGCCACGACCCCGCCTTCGCCCAGGTGCACCGCCTGCGCCCTGAGCGCCTGAGCTTCAAGAACCGCCACGGCGACACCCTGCACGCCTACTGGTTCAAGCCCGAAGGCTGGAAAGCCACCGACAAGCGCCCGGCCGTGGTCTATGTGTACGGCGGCCCGCTGAACGACCGCCACACCGTGGAGACCGACAGCTTCCAGCCCACCGCCTACCTGTTCGCCCAGTACATGGCCGCCCGCCACGGCTACGTGATGGTGGCGGTGGACACCCGCGGCCACTCCAACTACGGCCGCCGCTTCTCCGGCGCCAACTGGGAGCAAGTGGGCGTGCCGCAAACCGAAGACCTGGCCGACCTGCACGCGCACATTGCCGCCAACCTCGGCGTGGACGCCCAGCGCATCGGCCTCAACGGCTGGAGCTTTGGCGGCTTCCAAACCCAGCACACCCTGTTCACCCAGCCCGACCTGTACGCCGCCGGCATCGCCGGCGCCGGCCCCACCGAATGGGAGAACTACAACAGCTGGTACAGCGGCCGCACCATCGGC
>CAZAIR010000161.1:0-6696 GCA_964485225.1 uncultured Burkholderiaceae bacterium | reverse complement strand
ATCAGCGCCTGACCAGCACCGGCTTCAAGCCCAGCATGCCGCCCAGCCGGTCGGCCGCGGCCTGGGCCGATTCGGCGCTGCTGAACGGCCCCACCTGCACGCGGTGCAGGCCGCGGTCGCGGAAGGTGGTCACCAGCGGCGCGGCTTCGGCCCACTCTTCGGTCACTTGCTCTTTCAGCGCTACGGCGCTCTCCAACACCCGGAAGGCGCCAATCTGCACCCACAGGCCTTTGCTGGCGGCGCGCGCTTGCTCGTCAGTGGGGCTGGCGGCAGGCGATACAGGTGTGCGCAGCGTGCCGGTGCTGGGCTGGGCGGGTTCGCCCACCGCGGGCGCCGGGGCGGCCAGCACCGGGTCGTCAGGCTCGCGGCGCCAGCCGCCGCTGCGGATTTCGTCGAAGGTCAGGCGCTGGATCTCGACCGGCGCCACGCCCCGGTGCAGGTCCAGCTTGAGCGCGGCGGTGTAGCTCAGGTCGATCACCCGGCCGCGCACAAAGGGCCCGCGGTCGTTGATGCGCACGATCACCTCGCGCCCGTTGGCGGGGTTGCGCACCCGCGCGTAGCTGGGCAGCGGCCAGCGCGGGTGGGCGGCGGTCATCGCGTACATGTTGTAGGTCTCGCCGCTGGCGGTCTGGCGGCCGTGGAACTTCTTGCCATACCAGCTGGCCAGGCCCCTCTCGCGGTAGGGCAGGTCTTCCAGCAAGGGCTCGAAGCGCTGGCCGGCTACCTCATAAGGCTTGTTGGGGCCGCCAGTGCGGATGGGCTCGATGCGCGGCACTGCGTCGGGCACGCGCAGCAGGTCGGGCGGCACATTCAGCGGCAGGCCGTCGCGCCCACCTCTCGGCGCTGGCCCGGGGTCGGGCAAGGACGTGGGGCTGCGCGTGGCGCAGCCCGCCAGCAGCAGCGCCAGTGCGAACAACAGGGCTCGGTGCAGCATGGGCGCGCACCTTAGCATCGGCGGCTTTTCCAGAGGAGTCGCCATGTCGGGATTCGTGTTTGCCCCCCCGCCCGTGCCCAGCGTCAGCGTGCTGGGCCGTGCCGAGCGCTTCGCGGTGCGGCGCGTCTTCTGTGTTGGCCGCAACTACGCCGAGCACGCCAAAGAGATGGGTCACGACCCGAGCCGCGAGCCGCCCTTCTTCTTCAGCAAACCGGCCGACAGCGTGTTCGAACCTGCGCTGCACGGCGCGCTGCCCTTCCCCACGGCCACCCAGGATTTGCACCACGAGGTGGAGTGGGTGCTGGCCTTGGGCGCACCCTTGTCCGATGCCACGCCGGACCAAGCCGCGGCCGCCGTGTGGGGCCACGGCGTGGGCATCGACCTCACCAAGCGCGACCTGCAGACCGCCGCCAAGAAGGCCGGCAAACCCTGGGACGTGGCCAAGGGCTTTGACCATGCGGCTGTGATGGGCCCTTTGCAGCCGCTGGCCGGGCCCTTGCCGCAGCACGGCGCCATCCGTCTGTCGGTCAACGGTGTGCTGCGCCAGCAAGGCGATCTGGCCGACTTGATCTGGCCCGCCACCGAGCTGCTGGCCGTGCTCAGCACCTTCTATGCGCTGCAGCCGGGTGACCTCGTCTACACCGGCACCCCGGCCGGCGTGGCCGCCTTGCAGCGTGGCGACCGTGTCGAGGCCCACATCGATGGCCTGCCCGCCCTGAACCTGGAGTTGCGCTGATGTTCGACCACAACGAGTTCCTCGAAGAAGCCCGCGCCCGCAACATCTTGGAGGCGCTGCGGGAAGACATCGGCATCGCCGACTGGACCGCGCAACTCACCCCTGCGGGTCAGCGCGTGAAAGCCACCCTGCGCGTGCGTGAGGCCGCGGTGTGCTGCGGCCAGCCCTGGTTCAATGGCGTGCTGCTGGCGCTGGACGACACCGCAACCTTGCAGTGGCAGGTGGCCGAGGGCGCCGACATGCAGCCCGACACGGTCATCTGCCACATCGAAGCCGACGGCCGCGCCCTGCTCAGCGCCGAGCGCCCGGCGCTCAACTTCCTGCAAACCCTGTCGGCCACCGCCACCCAAACCCGCGCCCACGTGCGCGCCATCGCCGGCGCCAGCCCCAACCCGCGTGGTTGCCAGGTGCTGGACACCCGCAAAACCTTGCCCGGCCTGCGCTTGGCGCAGAAGTACGCGGTGCGCATCGGCGGCGGCGCCAACCAGCGCTTGGCGCTGTACGACGGCATCCTGATCAAAGAGAACCACATCGCCGCCGCCGGTGGTGTGAGCGCGGCCCTGCAAGCGGCGCGCGCGCTGAAGGCGGGCGTTGGGATCCAAATCGAGGTCGAGACCTTGGCCCAGCTGCAAGAGGCGCTGGACGCCGGCGCCACCAGCGTGCTGCTCGACAACTTCGACAACGCCCGCCTGCGCGAGGCCGTGGCCCTGACCGCGGGCCGCGCGCTGCTGGAAGCCAGCGGGGGCCTGAACCTGGATCAGTTGCGCGAAGTGGCCGCCACGGGGGTGGACCGGATCAGTGTGGGCAAGTTGACCAAGGATGTGCGGGCGGTGGATTACTCCTTGAGGGTGTTGGGGCCGGTGGGGGGGTGAGTCAAGCGCGAGCGGGCTGAGCGGCGAGCCTTCGCAGCGCCTTGCCAGCACGGGCGTGCCACCATGCCCCCATGCACGCCTTGATCCCCGGCACCGCCTTCGCCCTCCTCGCCGGCTTGATGTGGGGCCTCGTCTTCGTGGCCCCTTTGATGCTCCCGCAGTACCCCCCGGCCTTGTTGGCTGCCGGCCGTTACCTGGCCTTTGGCTTGATCTGCCTGCCCCTGGCTGCCCTGGACTGGCGCGAGCTGCGCGCCCTGCGCCCGGCCGATTGGTGGGAAGCGACCCAGCTCAGTGCGGTCGGCAACTTCCTCTACTACCTGTGCCTGGCCGCTGCCATCCAGCGTGCCGGCAACCCCTTGGTGAGCGTGATCATCGGCACCCTGCCGGTGGTGATTGCCGTGGCCAGCAACCGGCGCAATGCGGTGCGCGATGGGCACTTGCCTTGGCGGCGCTTGGCGCCGTCCTTGGCCTTGATCGGCGTGGGCATTGCCTGCGTGAACCAAACCGAGATGGGCGCGCTGCCCAGCGGCCAGTGGCGGGCGTATGCCGAGGGGGCGGTCATCGCGGTGGTGGCTTTGGCGTGCTGGACTTGGTACCCCATCCGCAATGCCGACTGGCTGCGCGCGCACGCCGAGCGCTCGCCGCGCGCCTGGGCCACGGCGCAGGGATTGGTGACGCTGCCGATGGCGCTGTTGGCAGTTGTGGCGCTTTATGCGCTGCAGGCCCTGGGACTGCCCGGCGTGCCAGCCGGCTTTGACTTGCCGCTGGGCCCCACGCCGGCCGAGTTCATCGGCTTGATGCTGGCCATTGGCCTGCTCGCCAGCTGGGCCGGCACGCTGTGCTGGAACGAGGCCAGCCAGCGCTTGCCCACCACGCTGGTGGGGCAGCTGATCGTGTTCGAAACCCTGGCCGCGCTGGCCTACGGCTACCTGCTGCGTGGTGCGGCGCCGCAGCCGCTGGCCGTGCTGGGCATTGGCCTGCTGGTGGCCGGGGTGGTGTGGGCGCTGCGGGTCAAGCCGCAGGCTTGATGCGCTGGCCTTGAGGGCTCAGCTGGCGTCGTTCGTGGCCAGGTGCACCTCTCGCGCCACCCAGCCGCGCTCGGTGCGCACGGTCAGGAAGCGCACGGCGGCGCGCGGGGCCAGTTCGGCCAGCGTCACGCCGCGCAGGTCGCTGCGGTGGAAGAACACGTTCTCGCCGCCCTCGGCCGGGGTGATGAAGCCGTAGCCCTTGTCGATCGCCACATTGGCCACTTGGCCTTGGCGCTCGGGCATTTCGGTGGCTTCGCCCGGTGCGGTCGGGGCGGCCACCGCGGGGCGCAGTTCGGCTTCGGCGGCTTTGGGCAGGAACAGGGCGTTCAGCGCCGGGTCGTCGGCGCGGGCCGGGTCGTCGATCAGCTCGTTCATCTGCAGCGCGTGGTGCGCGTGCTCGATGAGGGTGGTGGAGACGCGCGTGCGCCGCAGCTTGCCTTCGTGTTCGTAGGCGAAATCCCAGCCCAGCAGCATCACCCGGCAGCCCAAGCCGCCGAGCTTGCGCACCAGGGGCACGAAGTCGCCATCGCCGGTGAGCAGCACGCACACGTCGTAGCGCTTGAAGCTGGCCATCTCGTAGGCCTGCAGCGCCAGCCACACGTCGATGCTTTTCTCTTCAAAGGTGCCGTCGGGGCGCACCGCCACGTGCTGCTGGTAGAGCGTCACGTCGGCGCGCATCAGCACGTCTTCAAAGAGGCGCTCGGTGTAGAGCTTGTCCTGCTCCAGCGCTTGCTGCGCGGTGAGCCGGCCGCGGAAGTAGGCGGCATCGACGATCTGGCAGCGGCGCGGTTCCACCTGCTCGGCCTTGGCCACCTCGGCGGTGATGAAGGCATGCAGCCCCTTCACCGACAGGCGCGCTTGGCGCTCGTGGTGGTAGGCGTAGTAGTTCGAGACCTTGTTGAAGTACGTGCCGTCGTAGAAAACGGCGATGCGGCAAACCTTGGCGTCCATGCGGGGGGGCAATCAGGCGGGGGTCGTGAGGCAGCGCTCACGGGCCACCATCATCCCCGCTGCGGCGCCACCGGACGCGCAGTGGCTCAGAAGAAGGTCGTCAGGGCGATCGAAACGACGGCCATCGACACAACCGCCATGCAGGCGCCGCTGGCCAGCGTCAGGATGTCGGTGGCGCGGTCGGTCAGGCTCGGGGTCAGGTTCAGGGTGGTGGTCATGTGCGGCTCCAAAAGCGTGTTCGTTGAAAGTGCGCGCAGCCTAACCGGTCATGGGGTTTACCCGTATGACATAAGTGTTAACCCTGAACTTATGCGCCTAACTATGCTGAATACGCATGAAAGTCACTCCCGCCAAGGCGGTGCCGGCACGCGGTCGGTTTCGCCGGGGATGGGCTCAAAACCCCCTGCTGCCCAGCGCGCTGCAGCGGCCGCCAGCTCGGCGCGGTCGTAGGCGACGAAGTTCCACCACATGCGCGGCAGTTGCGGCAGCGCAGCGCCGCCGATCAACACCGCGCGGGCGCCCTCAGGGCCGGCGTGCAGGTGCAGGGGTTCGTGCGGCAGCAGGTGCATCTGCTGGTGCGTCCAATGGCTGCCATCGGCGCGCAGCAAGCCGGCCTCAGGGGCGTACAGCGCCCACTGCTCGGCCAGGGGCGGCAAGCTCAGCTGGCCACCCGGCGGCAGTTGCAGGTCGATGTACAGCGTGGGCCAGGCGGTGCGCACGGGGCTGCGCACGCCCAGGGCCTCGCCCACCAGCAGGCGCACGCTGGCGTCCTGCAGCTTGAGCTGCGGCAGCGCGCTGGCGGCCACGTGCTGGAAGTGCGGCGCGCTCTGGGTTTGATCAGGGGGCAGGGCCACCCACAGCTGCAGGCCGTGCAAGCGCCGGGCTTGGCCCACCAGGGCTGGCGGTGTGCGCTCGCTGTGCACGATGCCGCTGCCAGCGTGCATCCAGTTCAGCGCACCGGGTTCGATGAGCTGCTCGGTGCCCAGGCTGTCGCGGTGCAGCATGGCGCCCTCGAATAGGTAGGTGACGGTGGCCAGCCCGATGTGCGGGTGGCCGCCCACGTCGCTGCCGGCTTCGGGCTGCAAGGTGATGGGGCCGAAGTGGTCGAAGAATACGAACGGCCCCACAGCGCGCGCCTGCGCGGCGGGCAGCAGGCGGCGCACGGTCATGCCGCCCGGCAGAGCGGTGACGTGGCCGGTGATGGGGCCGGCGTTCACGCGGCCTCCGGCGTGGGGGTGGTGGCCGCCCAGCCGGTGTCGACCGTGATGTCGCCGGTCAGCACCTTGTGGATCGGGCACTTGTTCGCGATGTCGAGCAAGCGCTGGCGCTCGTCGGCGCTCAGCTCACCTTCGACTTGCACCGTGCGCTGCAGCCGGTAGGCCATGCGGCCGTCCGCCTGCCGGGTTTCCGTGTGCGTCACGTCCACGTGCAGGTGGCTCACGGCCAGCTGCTTGCGGCGGATGTACAGCTCCAGCGTCAGCACGGTGCAGGCGGCCAGCGCAGCATCAAGCAGGTCGTGCGGGTCCGGGGCCAGGTCGTCACCACCCGAAGCCGGCGCCACATCGGCCAGCCAGGCATGGCGGCCGTTGCGAAGGGTGGTGAGGGTGGTGCCGGGGCGGCGCAGGTCGGCGGCGATGGGCATGGGGCGCTCCAGGGATGCGGTGGGCGACCAGTGTGCGGGCCGATGCGTCGCACCTGCGTTCAGTGGTTTTGCCGATCCCGTTCAAGCCTTCATCAGTTCCGCCTTGCCTCCGAGCCAGCGCTGCACATGCGCCTGCGCGGCTTGCGGGTGCTCGCGCAGCAGCGCGGGCGCCAGCGCGCGGGCGGCCACCAGCAGTGGGGCGTCGTCTTGCAGGTCGGCAAAGCGCAGCAGGTCGGCGCCGCTTTGGCGGTGGCCCATGAACTCGCCGGGGCCGCGGATGGCGAGGTCGCGGCGGGCGATTTCGAAGCCGTCGGTGGTCTCGGCCATGGCCTTGAGGCGCTCGCGGCCGCTCTCGCTCAAGGGGCCGCCATACAGCAGCACGCACACGCTGGCTTGCGCGCCGCGGCCCACGCGCCCGCGCAGTTGGTGCAGCTGCGCCAAGCCAAAACGCTCGGCGTGTTCGATCACCATCAGCGTGGCGTTGGGCACGTCCACGCCCACTTCGATCACGGTGGTGGCCACCAGCAGCGGCA
>CAZAIR010000160.1:0-6835 GCA_964485225.1 uncultured Burkholderiaceae bacterium | reverse complement strand
ACGAAAGCTGGTCGGTGCCCTTCAGCGTGATGCTGGTGGTGCCGCTGGGCATCTTTGGTGCGCTGGTGGCCAGCCACGCGGGCGGGCAGCAGAACGACGTGTTCTTCCAGGTGGGGCTGCTCACCACCGTGGGCTTAGCGGCGAAAAACGCCATCCTGATCGTGGAGTTCGCGCAGGCGCTGCAAGCGCAAGGCATGGAGCTGATCGAGGCCATCTTGAAAGCCTGCCGCCAGCGGCTGCGCCCGATCCTGATGACCTCGCTGGCCTTCATGATGGGCGTGTTGCCCTTGGCCCTGGCCAGCGGCGCTGGCTCGGGCTCGCAGCGCGCCATCGGCGTGGGCGTGCTGGGCGGCATGGCCAGTGCCACCGTGCTGGGCATCTTCTTCGTGCCCTTGTTCTACCTGTGGGTGCGCAAGCGCTTCAGCCGCAAACCGGCCGCGCCGGCGGAGGTGTCGGCATGAAGCCCGCTCTGAGCTTGATCGTCCTGTCGCTGCTGCTCGGCGGCTGCGGCAGCCTGGTGCCCCCGCGCGAGGCCAGCACCGCGCCGCTGCGTGACAACTTCCGCCCCGCCATGGCGCTGGCGGTGGATGCACCCGCTGCGGCCCCGGCCGCCCATGCGTGGGACGGCTTCTTCCTCGACCCCGGCCTGCGCCAGGTGGTGGGCTTGGCGCTGGCCAACAACCGCAGCCTGCGCGCCAGCGCCGCGGCGGTGGAGCGGGTGCGCGCGCAGTACCGCGTCACCCAGGCCGATGGCATCCCGGACCTGGACGCCAGCGCTGCCGCCACGCGCCAGCGCGTGGCCGGCGCGAACGCGGCCACCACCAGCCTCAGCGTCAGCCTCGGCCTGGCCCGCTACGAGATCGACCTGTTCAACCGCCTGGGCAGCCTCGAAGGTGCGGCCTTGGCGCGCTACTTGGCCCAGCAGGAAACGCAGGCCGCGGCCCAGCTCAGCCTGGTGGCCGAGGTCAGCAACGCCTGGCTGAACCTGGCCGCCGAGCAGCAGCGCCTGCAACTCGCCATCGCCCTGCGCGACAGCCAGCTGCGCAGCCGCGACATCGCCGAGAAGCAGTACCAGCTGGGTGCCGCCTCGGGCCTGCAACGGGCGCGGGCGCAAACCGCGTTTGAAGCGGCGCGTGGCGAAGCGGCGCGCAGCGCGGCGGCCGTCACCCAGGCGCTGCTGCAGCTGGAGCTGCTGGCCGGCCAGCCCTTGCCAGAAGCGCTGCGGCCGAGCGCGTCAGCTGCGGCCGATGCGCCGCTGATGCTGCTGCCCGCACTGCCCAGTGGCCTGCCCGCCACCGTGCTGCTGCAGCGCCCCGACGTGCGCGCCGCCGAGCAGCAACTGCAAGCCGCGGCCTTCGACGTGGGCGCCGCCCGCGCCGCGCGCTTCCCGCGCCTGACCCTGACCGCCAACGCCGGCACCCGCGCGCCCGAGCTGGACGGCTTGTTCAAGGCCGGCACCGGTTTCTTCAGCCTGGTGCCCCAGCTGGACCTGCCCCTGTTCGACGGCGGCGCCCGCGCCGCGCAAGTGGCCGTGACCCAAGCCAGCCGCCAGCAAGCGATGGCCAACTACGAAGCCACGCTGCAAGCCGCCTTCCGCGAGGTGGCCGACGCCCTGGCCGTGCGCGACAGCCTGGCCGAGCGCCTGGCCGCCCAGCAGGCCCAGGTGCAAGCCGCCCAAGACGCCCTGCAGCGCGCCGAGGCCGGCTACCGGCTGGGCGCCTTCAGCCAGCTGGAGCTGCTGGACGCCCAGCGCACGCTGAGCAGCGCGCAGCAAGGCTTGGTGACGCTGCGTCAGGCCGAGCAGGCCAACCGCGTGGCGCTGCTGCGCGCGCTGGGTGGTCGGTGGGCGTCGCCGGCTCAGCCGCTTGCGCCCAGCTGAGCCGGGATGCCCCGGACCTGGCGGGGCCTGAGGTGTGGGATGCTGCGGTGGCGTGATGTTTGTCCATGACAAATCTAATGCCATGTATCAGAATTAGTTCGCGCCCCTAGGGCGCGTTCCTTTTGCGGCCGTGCTTGACGGCTTGACGACCCCGACCGGCTCCCTCACCCAACCAGGATCGCTCGATGTTTTCAACCCGCAGCCTTGCCATTGGCGTGCGCTTGGGCCTCGCCTTTGCTGTGTCTATCGCCATCACCGTGGGCGTGGCCCTGTACGGCCGCAGCCAGTTGTCGGCCATCCAAGATGAGCTCGACCTGCTGGTCGATGACCGCGTGGTCAAGATCGAGCAGTTGGCCACCCTGAAAGACAACGCCGGCACCATCGCCAGTGCCGTCCGCAACATCGTGCTGTTGACCGATGAGACCGCGGCGCAGCGCGAGGTGCAGGTGATCACCGCCGCAAGGGCCCGCAACGGCGAGTTGTTCCGTGCGCTGGACGCTGCCATCACGTCAGAGCAGGGCCAGCGTTTGTTGGACGAGGCCCAGGCCCAACGGACCACCTACAACGCCGCCGTCGACAAAGTCATCGCACTGGGCCTGAAGCTGGAGACCGGTGCTGCCCAGGCCGCCCTGGTGGGCGAGGCCGATCCGGCGCAACAGGCCTACTTCGCCACCCTCGGCAAGCTGCTGGACTACCAAAAGGAGCTGATGAAGGTCTCGGCCCGGGCCACGGAAGCGACCGTGGACCGTGCGAGCTGGGGCAGTTTGCTGGCGGCAGGCCTGGCCGCGCTGCTGGGCGCGGGCTTGGCTTGGTGGATCACCCGCTCCATCGTGGCTCCGATTCAGCAAGCCGTGCACGTGGCGGAAACCGTGGCCAGCGGCGACTTGCGCACCGAGATCACCATCGACCGCCAGGATGAAACCGGTCAGCTGCTGGGCGCTTTGCAGCGCATGACGGCGTCGCTGGTGACCATCGTGGGTGGCGTGCGCAGCAACGCCGACAGCGTGGCCACGGCCTCTGGCCAGATCGCCCAAGGCAACGCCGACCTGAGCCAGCGCACCGAGGAACAGGCCAGCAACCTGCAGCAAACGGCGGCCTCGATGGAGCAGCTCACGGCCACCGTCAACCACAGCAACGACACCGCGCGCCAGGCGGCGCAAATGGCCAGCAACGCGGCGCGCGTGGCCGAGGCCAGCGGCCAGGTGATGGGCCAGGTGGTCAGCACCATGGACCAGATCTCCACGGCCAGCAAGCGGATCTCCGACATCATCGGCACCATCGATGGCATCGCCTTCCAGACCAACATCCTGGCGCTGAACGCCGCCGTGGAGGCCGCGCGCGCCGGCGAGCAAGGGCGTGGCTTTGCCGTGGTGGCCAGCGAGGTGCGCAGCTTGGCCGGCCGCAGCGCCGAAGCGGCGCGCGAGATCAAAACCCTGATCGGTGCCAGCGTTGAGCGCGTGGAAGCTGGCAACCGGCTGGTGGCCGAAGCCGGACAAACCGTGGGCGAGGTGGTGGCCGAAGTGCACCGCGTGGCCGACCTGATCGGCGAGATGAGCGCTTCCAGTGGCGAGCAAAGCAAAGGCATTGGCCAGATTGGCGATGCCGTGTCCCAGCTGGACCAGGTGACCCAGCAAAACGCAGCCCTGGTGGAAGAAAGCGCGGCCGCGGCCGAGAGCTTGCAGCACCAAGCGCGGGCCCTGGCCAAGGCCGTGGCGGTGTTCCAGCTGAAGGGCGACTAGGGCCTGTTAACACTACGGGAAGCCACGCGAAAGTGCCTGCTGGGCCGGCAGGCAAGGCGCGCGGCGCTGCCCAGGCTGATGCCTGGGCGAGCCGGGCAACGCAGCATCCCGGCCCAGCAGGCACTTTCCCTTCGGGTTACCACCAGAAATGGCCCCTACTTCGTTACGAAGCCTCGCCGGGGGCCAACCCCGGCTTCGTTTCGCGCCTCGTTGGGGCCATTTCTGGATGGCAACGCGCTGGCTTCCCGTAGTGTTAACAGGCCCTAGACCCCGACGGCCCGCCGAGTGGCCTATTTCACGGGTGGGCTTGCCGAAGTGCGCTGCAAGCGTGCAATCTGCGCGCTACAAATCAAATGCGGACCAGCAGAATTTATGTCCTAGACGCCCGCCACAGCTGATGTGGCAATCGGTTGCAGGTGCGTGCCCACGCGCTTCGCTCACAGTCCTGGGAGGACCCATGCTCAGTCGCTTCTCCATCACCCAAACCCTGTATGCGGTGTGCGGCGCCGTGGCGCTGGTGCTGTTGACCGCCTCCTTGATCTCGGTGCGCGACTTGCGAGATGCCACCGAGCGGGCCAGGGAAATTGAAGACACCCGCATGCCCCAGCTGCTGCGCGCCGAGCAAGCGGAGTTGTCGCTCACCCGGGCCTCGCTGATGCTGCGCCACGCCATGCTGGCGCGCACCGACGAGGAGCGTCGCAAAGCGCTGAGCGAGGCCGGCGCCCACGTGGGCAAGATGGACGAGTTGCTGGCCGCGTACGAAAAGAACCTCATCAACGCCAAGGGCCGCGAGGTGTACAGCGCCGTGCCGGGCCGCGTGAAGCCGTTCAAGGCCACGGCCGGTGCGGTGATCGGACTGATCGAGGCCGGCCAACAGGCTGAAGCCTTTGCCAAGCTGGCCGATGAGCTGGTGCCGCTGCGCAACGACTTGCTGGCCGTCTTGGCGCAGCTGAAAGACTACCAGGGCTACCGCATCGGCGCAGAAGTTGACGCCATCGGCAAGCAAATGAAGCACGCGTTCTACACCGTGGTGGTGTGCAGCTTGCTGGTTGTGGCGGGCTTGGTGGGCACCTGCATGTTGGTGGGCGGCGTGCTGCGCGGCCGTGCGGCGCGCGCCACCCGCATCGTGAACCGGGTGGCCGCTTTCGACCTGCGTCACGCGGTGCTCGACCGCCGCCATGATGAATTCACCGACCTGCTGGCGGCCATGAAGGGCATGCAAGACGCCTTGACCGGGGTGGTGCTGAAGGTTCGCGACAACGCCGATGCCGTGGCCACGGCCAGCAGCGAGATCGCCGATGGCAACCTCGATCTGAGCCAGCGCACCGAGCAGCAGTCGAGCAACCTGCAACGCACGGCCTCCACGATGGACGAGCTGAGCCAGACCGTTCGCCAAAACGCCGACAACGCCAAGGAGGCGAACGCTTTGGCCCAGGGCGCCAGCGATGTGGCCCAACGTGGCGGCGACGCCGTGGGCCAGGTGGTGGACACCATGCGCGGCATCAGCGAGGCCAGCCGCCGCATCACCGAGATCACCGGTGTCATCGACGGCATTGCTTTCCAGACCAACATCCTGGCCCTCAATGCTGCGGTGGAAGCCGCGCGAGCCGGCGACTCCGGGCGCGGCTTTGCCGTGGTTGCGGGCGAGGTGCGCTTGCTGGCACAGCGCAGCGCGGAAGCGGCGCGCGAAATCAAATCACTGATCACCGCCTCGGTCGAGCAGGTGGACGCGGGCGCGCGCCAAGCCGACAACGCCGGCCGCACCATGGGTGAGGTGGTGGACGCGATCCGCCGCGTGAGCGACATCGTGGGCGAGATTTCGTCCGCCAGCGCCGAGCAATCGCAAGGCATCCAGTTCGTCGGTCAGGCGGTGAGCCAGATGGACCAAGCCACCCAGCAGAACGCGGCCCTGGTGGAGCAAAGCGCCGCAGCTGCGGAAAGCCTGCGCCATCAATCGCGCGGCCTGGTCGACGCCGTGGGCGCCTTCCAACTCGACCGCAGCTGAAGCCTCGGGCCGAAGGCCGGTGCGCAGGCCCTAGGCCGGCCTTACGCCAAGAACGCCGCCACGCCAGCGGCCGCCACTTGCCCGTCTTGGCTGGACAGCACGCCCGAGACGCCGATGGCGCCCACCAGGGTGCCCTCGGCCGTCACCAGCGGCAGGCCGCCTTCGATCAGGGTGGCGCCGGGCAGCGACAGCATGTGGACCTTGCCGCCCAGCACGGCGTCTTCCAGCGCCTTGGTGGGGCGCTTGAAGAAGACCGCCGTCTTGGCCTTCTCCTGGGCCACCAGCACCGAGCCTTTTTGCGTGCCATCGGCACGCTCCAGCAGCACCAGGTGGCCGCCGTCGTCCACGATGGCGATCACCACCGTCCAGCCCTCGGCCACGGCTTTGGCGCGCGCGGCTTGGGCGATGGTTTGGGCGGCGGCAAGGGTCAGGGTGCTGTGGGGCATGGTGGCTCTCAGAGTGTTGGGGGGTGATGAGGTCAGACGCCGCGCGCGCGGTCGGTGTGGAACTGCTGGCGCCAGGCGGCGAAGCGGCCTTGGTCCAGCGCTTCGCGGATCTCGCGCATCAGGTTCAGGTAGTAGTGCAGGTTGTGGATGGTGGTCAGCATCGGGCCCAGCATCTCGCCGCAGCGGTCGAGGTGGTGCAGGTAGGCGCGGCTGAAGTGCGTGCAGGCGTGGCAGCTGCAGGTTTCGTCGATCGGGCGCTCGTCGTGCCGGTAGCGGGCGTTGCGCAGGCGCAGGTCGCCAAAGCGGGTGAACAGGTGGCCGTTGCGCGCGTTGCGGGTGGGCATCACGCAGTCGAACATGTCGATGCCAGCGGCCACGCCCTCGACCAAATCTTCGGGCGTGCCCACGCCCATCAGGTAGCGCGGCTTGTGGGTGGGCAGCAGCGGTGCGGTGTGGGCCAGCACGCGCTGCATGTCGGCCTTGGGCTCGCCCACGCTCAGGCCGCCGATGGCGTAGCCGGGGAAGTTCAGCTCGGTCAGGCCGGCGGCCGATTCGGTGCGCAGGTTCTCGAACATGCCGCCCTGCACGATGCCGAACAGCGCGTTGGGGTTCTCCAGCTTGGTGAACTCGTCTTGGCAGCGCTTGGCCCAGCGCAGGCTCATGGCCATGCTTTTGTGGGCTTCCTTCTCGGTCGTCAAGCGGCCTTTGCTTTCGTAGGGCGTGCACTCGTCGAACTGCATCACGATGTCGCTGTTCAGCACGGTCT
>CAZAIR010000159.1:0-6905 GCA_964485225.1 uncultured Burkholderiaceae bacterium | reverse complement strand
TGTGCCTGCGTACCGACGACCCCGCTCGCGCTTTGGCCATCGCCCAGCAACTGGACAGCATCAACCGTGAGCGCCGGGCCGTGGAGGCGGACATGCGCGCCGCGAGCGACGAATTGCTGGCCGCCAAGATGCCGCACGGTGAACCACCGGCCGCCGTGGTGCTGTTTGACGAAGCTTTCCACGAGGGCGTGGTCGGCATCGTGGCCGGCCGCGTGAAAGAAGCCCTGCACCGCCCCACCTTCGTGTTCGCGCGTGGCGCCGATGGGCGCCTCAAAGGCTCGGGCCGCTCCATCCCAGGCTTCCACTTGCGCGACGCCCTCGACCTGCTGGCCAAGCACTGCCCAGGGCTGCTGCTGCGCTTTGGCGGCCATGCCATGGCGGCAGGCTGCACCTTGGCGGGCGACGACGTGGCGCGCTTTGACGCCGCCTTCCAAGCGATTGCCCAAAGCCTGTTGAGCCCCGAGTTGCTCAGCCGCGTGCTGCGCCACGACGGCCCGTTGAGCGGTGCCGAGCTGAGCTTGGCCCAGGCGCAAGCGCTGGAGGACGAGGTATGGGGCCAGGGCTTCGAAGCGCCCCTCTTCGTGGATGACTTCACCGTGTTGCAACAGCGCTTGGTGGGCAGCGGCCACCTGAAGGTGAGGCTGCGCCACAGCAGCGGGGCCGAGGTCGATGGGATCTGGTTCCGGCAAGCCGAAACCGTGGACAGCCCGTTGCGCTTGGCCTACCGACTGGGCTGCGATGCCTACCAAGGCCAAGCCCGGCTGCAAGTGATCGTCGAAGCCCGCGCCTGAGGCGTTTGGCACAGCCGCAAGCCTTCGTCACAGCAACGTCACACAAGCTGAGGAGCATCAAGCCCGTCACAAAGCGGAGCTCAGCATGCTGTCGATGCGTTCGGTTTCACTCGCAAGGCGCTTCACCTTGCTCTCGGTCCTGATCCTGGCCGCAGTGGCGCTGCCAACGGTGGGCCTGATGCAGAAGGTGCTGGAAGAGCAGCAATTCGTGAGCCGCGAGTTCGCCGGGGCCCGCCCGGCTTTGGCCCTGATCGATACCGTCACGCACGTGCAAAGTCACCGCTTGCACAGCGTGCTGTCGCTTTCAGCCCAAGCCGATGCCAAGCCGGCACGCGCAGCGGCCGAGGCGGCCACCCTGAAAGCCCTGAGCGATATCAAGCCCGTGCTACCCGACGAGGGCGACATGCCCAAACGGCTGCAAGACATCGAAGCCGCCTTCAAGGCACTGGCCGCAGACGTAGCTGGCGACAAGCTCGGGGCCCGCGAAGCCTTCGAGCGGCACAACGCCGTGCTGAAGCAGATGGACGACCTGATGGCCCACAACCTGGCCAACTCCGGCCTGCTGCTGGACCCGGAAGCCGCCAACTACTTCTTCATCATCGCTGGGTTCCAAGAAGGCAAGACGGTCATTGACCAACTCGCCCAATTGCATGACCTGGGTGTGATGGTGCTGCGGCAAAAAGGCGCGACCTCCCTGGACCTGAACCAGTTGGCCGCCGTAACCGCGCGATTGGAAGACCGCGAACGCTTCCTGCTGCAGAACCTGGAACTGGCGCGCGATGTGGCCAAGGCCCCCATGTCCCCCGAGTTGGAAGCTCGGTTGAAAGCCACCCAAGCCGGCGTCAAGGCGAGCGTGGCATTGGTGCAGCAAACCTTTCTGGGCATGTCGCCCGACTGGGACATGAAACCCGAGGTCTTCAGCGCCAAGCTGCAACAAGCCATCCAAGACCAACGCACTTTCAGCAACACCGTGGTGTCCGAAGTGGAGGCCCGCCTGAGCGCCAGGGCCACCCAGTTGAAGTTGTTCGTCATCGCCCTGGGCATCGTGCTCGCCAGCATCTTGACCGTGCTGGGCTGGCGACTCTGGGCGGTGGTGCAGGCCATCATCCAGCCGATGGCCGAACTGGCAGCCAAAGGCGACCAGATGGCCGAGGGCGACTTGACGCCGACCTTCTCCTCCAACGAGCGCAACGAGTTGGGCCTGCTGATCCAATCGCTGGAGCGCATGCGCCTGCGCTGGATCGCCGTGCTCAGCCAGGTGCAAGGCTCGGCACGAGAGGTGCTCACCACCACCCAAGAAATGAGTGGTGAACAAAGCGAGTTGTCACAGCGCACCGAGCAGACCGCTGCCCGGCTGCAGGAAACCACGCACCTCGTGAACCAGCTGCAGCAGGACGTGCAGGCCAGCGCTGGCGCCGCCACCGAAGCCAGCAAGCTGGCTGCCGTGGCCGCCCAAGTCGCGAGCCGCGGCGGTCATGCGGTGAGCGAAGTGGTGCACACCATGGACGCCATCAATGAACGCTCACGGCGCATCGCTGACATCACCAGCGTCATTGACGGTATCGCCTTCCAGACCAACATCTTGGCCTTGAACGCCGCCGTGGAGTCAGCCCGCGCTGGCGAGCACGGCAGAGGCTTTGCCGTGGTGGCGGCTGAGGTGCGCACGCTGGCCCAGCGCAGCGCCAGCGCAGCACGCGAGATCAAGAGCTTGATCAACGCCTCCGGCGAGACGATCGAGCGCGGCAACGGTCTGGCCAAAGAGGCCGGCAGCACCATGCGCGACATCGAAGCCGCCGTGGCCAAGGTCAACGCCGTGATCAACACCATCAGCGAGGCCGCGACACGCCAACGCCATGACATCGACCAAGTGCACACCGTGGTGGCCGACCTCGACGAAATGACCCAACGCAATGCTGCGGTGGCCGAGCAATCGGCAGCGGCCAGCGAAACGCTGACGGCCCTTTCGGGCCGTCTGGGTGAAGCGGTTCAACAGTTCAAGTTGCCGCACTGAGGAGCGGCCTGCAGCCGTTATCGGCAGGTCACTTGCCGGTTGGCAAGGTCACCCAGTTCACTTCAAGCCAGTTGTCAGGCCGGTGCACGGCCTGCAAGCCGGCCCGGGCCGCCCAGGGGATCATTTGGCGGTGCAGCGGGATGGTGTGAACCTGCGAGCGGAACTCGGTCAAGGCCGCACGGATCAGTTGCTCGCGCTTCTTCGGATCCGGTTCGATGGAGCTTTGCGCAGCCAGTTGGTCGAACTTGTCGTTGCGCGACATGCCGAAGTTGCTGGAGCCCACGCCGCCCTTGGGCTGGTAATTGCGATAGACCGGCGTCAGGATGGTTTCAGCATCGGTGATGGCGCCACCCCAGCCGTACATGAACAGGCTGGTATCAAGTTTCTCCAGCTTGGGGAAGAACAGGGCCCGTGGCTGTGCATTCACCCGCACCTTGATCTTGATCTGCGCCCACATCGAGGCCAGCGCGAGGCAGATCTCCTCGTCGTTCACGTAGCGGTTGTTGGGGCAGTCCAGCGTGACCTCAAACCCATCCGCGAAGCCAGCCTCGGCCATCAGCTTGCGGGCCGCCGCCACGTCGTAGGGCAAGCGGCTTTCCAGCGCCGGGTCGTTGAAGCTGCCCTGCGGCGAGGTCGTCACGCCCCCAGTGGGTGCGGACAGGCCGCTCATGATCTTCGTGCGGATGCCCTCGATGTCGATCGCCTGGTACAGCGCTTGGCGCACGCGCAGGTCCTTGAACGGGTTCTTGTCCCCCGGCACCTTGCCATGCAACAGCTTGTCGCGCCCTTGATCCATGCCGATGAAGATCAGCCGGTTCTCCATGCCTTGGATGATTTGGAGCTTGCTGTTCTGGCGCAAGCGCGGGATGTCGCGCGGCGCAGGGTCGAGCACAAAGTCGAGTTCTCCGCTGATCAGCGCCGCCAAGCGGGTGGCGTCGTTGCCGATCGGGGTCATCACGATCTCTTGGACATTGCCCTCGACCTTGCCCCACCAAGCCGGGTTGCGGCGGTACACGTTCCTCACGCCCGGCTGCCGACTCACCAGCACGAAGGGGCCGGTGCCGTTGGCGTTCAGCGCCGCGAACGACTCCTCTTTGTTCTTGAAGTCCAGCGGCCGCGTCACGCGATGCTTCTCGGCCCAGGCCTTGTTCATGATCCACAGCAGGTCAAGGTGCTGCAGGAAGATCGGGTTGGGCCTCTCCAGCTTGAACTCGACCGTCAGGTCATCCACCCGCCGAACGGTGCCCGTGGCGTTCGCGTACTGGCGCAGGTTCGATGTCTCTTGCTTGGCGCGGTTGATGGAGAACACCACGTCGTCGGCCGTGAAGGGCGCGCCGTCATGGAACTTGACGCCTGGGCGCAGCTTGAAGCGCCAGGTGAGCGGATCAGGGTTGCTCCACTCGGTGGCCAAGCTCGGCACGATGGCCATGTTGCGGTCGCGGCGCACCAACCGCTCGTAGACCTGGCCATTGACCATGTTGGTCATGCTCTCGTTCTGCGAATGCGGGTCGGCGGTCTGTACGTCGCCCTGGCTGGCCCAGCGCAGGGTTTGCGCCTGGGCTGACAACATGGCGAGCAGCAAGGCGGCGCCGGTCAGCGCGGTGGAGGCAAATCGGAAGGTCATCGGGTCGGGTTCCAAAGCTCGGTCAGGTGGGTGAAGCCCCAGACGGCCGCATCCTCACGGCTGACCACCGGGTCGTTGACGTGGCTGAGATCCAGTAACGCGAGCTCAATCGGCATGTTGGCGTTGGTCGAGAAGAACACCTTCACCACCGGCTGCGTGAGCTTGCCCGGGTTCTGATCCACCACGACCGCAAGCTTGCCTGAACGCAGCTTCACCAGCGTGCCGACGGGGTATATGCCTAAGCTGGCCACAAAGGCTTGGAAGATGCGCGGGTCAAAGTGGCCTTGCCACTGCGCCATGCGCGACAAAGAGGCCGCCGGGTCCCAGGCGTTTTTGTAGGGCCGGACACTGGTCACGGCGTCATAGACGTCGCACACCGCCCCCATGCGGGCGATGACGCTGATTTGGTCGCCTTTGAGCTTGTGGGGGTAGCCGGTGCCGTCCATCTTCTCGTGGTGGTGCAGCACAACGTCCATCACCCCAGCGGAGAAAACGCCACTGGCCGCCAAGGCCTCGTGCCCACGCTCCGGGTGGCTTTTCATGATGGTGAACTCTTCGTCGGTCAACGCGCCGGGCTTGTTCAGCACCTCCAGCGGCATCAGCATCTTGCCAACGTCATGCAGCAAACCCGCCATGCCTGCGTCGCGTTGCACCGCTTCACTCAGACCCATTTGCTGCGCCAGCGCAATCATCATGGCGCTCACCGCCACGGAGTGCATGTAGGTGTAGTCGTCGCGGGTCTTCAGTCGCGCCAAGCTGATCAAGGCCGACGGGTTGCGCCAAACCGATTGCGTGAGCTCCTCCACCACCTGCGCGCTGTCTTCGCGGCTCACGGCACGGCCCAATCGGGCCTCCGTGAACATGCTCATCACCGCCTGCTTGGAGCGGTTCACCACCTCGGCGGCAGCTTCCATCTCTTCACTCAAGCTGACGCGCTCGGGTCGCTTGTTGACGGGGGCACTCGGCGGCGGCGGCACAGGCTCCGGAGGGGCGGGAGGCGCTTCGACCTCAGGCTCGGGGGCTGGTTCAACCGGCACCACGTCGCAGCCCTGGTTCACGTCGATCCAGATGTAGGGCACCCCCGAACTGCGCAAAGCCGCCAAGTCAGCGGGGTCGGCCAGCAGGAACTTGGTCTTCCAGAACGGGTGCGAGAGCCACGAGCCCTCCATCGACTGAAGGAACATGCCCAGCGTGGCTTGCGCAGTCGGAATCTTCTTCAGCATGAGCCCGTGCGGATTGGCCTTGAGTTCAACCGAGCGAGAGTATCCCGTCGAAGCCGGCCTGTCCGCCCCAGGCCTTGGCTTGCACACGTGCTCAGGCGTGAAAAAGCCGCCTCTCGGGCGGCTTCTGGCGTTTGCTGCTGCGCGCGATCAGCGGATGCCCCGCTGCGGCACCACCTGCAGTTCACCTGGCAGCGAGGCCAAGTACTTGGCGATGGCCTTCAACTCGGCGTGGGTGTAACCCTTGACTTGGTTGGCCATGATGGCGTTGTCCCGTCCCCAAGTGGCCTTGCCTTGCACCTGGTAAGCCTTCAAGGCCACGTACAAGTAGTCAGCATGCTGCCCTGCCAGCTTGGGGTAGGCGGGGCTGACGCCCTTGGTGAAATTGGCACCGTGGCAAGAGATGCAAAGCCCCCGCTCCAGCAGCTTGGCCACTTCCGGGGTGGGCTGGGGAACGGTGTCGGGGGCGGTGATGGGACGGCCGTGGCTGGCGTAGAACGCGGCCAAGTCCTTCATGTCTTGCTCAGTCAACGAGCCCGAAATGCCGCGCATCGAGGGATGCTTGCGCTCGCCTTTGGCGTAGGCCACCAACGCGGACTCGATGTAAGCCGCACTTTGACCCGAGATCTTGGGCACCCGGTACACCTCGGGGAAGCTGGCCTGGTAGCCCACGATGCCGTGGCAGCCGATGCACATGGCGGCTTGTTTTTCACCCCGCTTGGCATCTTGGGCCTGAGCCGGCAAGACGGCGAAGGTTGCGGCCAGTGCGGCGGCCGTAGCGATCACGAGGCGGAGGATTTGCATGGTTTTGGTGCAAGAGGCTGGCGGGAATAGCGGCGCATTCTAGTAAGCGGCTGCAAGCCGATTCCTATACTGAGGCGATGAAATTCACCGGCTCTGAACACTACGTCGCAACCGACGACCTGAAACTCGCCGTCAACGCGGCCATCCAGCTGCAGCGGCCGCTGCTGCTCAAGGGTGAACCCGGCACCGGGAAGACCCTGTTGGCCGAGGAGGTGGCGCAGTCGCTGGGGCTGCCGCTGTTGCAGTGGCACATCAAAAGCAGCACGAAGGCCCAGCAAGGTTTGTACGAGTACGACGCGGTGAGCCGTCTGCGCGACAGCCAATTGGGTGACGAGCGTGTGAAGGACATCCACAACTACATCAACAAGGGCGTGCTGTGGCAAGCCTTCACGGCCGAGCAGCCGGTGGCGCTGCTGATCGATGAAATCGACAAGGCCGACATCGAGTTCCCGAAC
>CAZAIR010000158.1:0-6938 GCA_964485225.1 uncultured Burkholderiaceae bacterium | reverse complement strand
CCGGCGTAGAGGTGGAAGCCCTCCACCGCCAAGCCCAGGGCCTTGGCTTGACGCACCAGATCGGGCACCTGCTCCACATCCACGCCAAAGGGCTTGGGGCCACCGCCCATGCGCATGCCAGAGCCCTTGAGCTCGAAGTCGGGGTTCAAGCGCAAAGCCATGCGCACCGGCAGGCCCAAGGCCAGACCGGCCTGCGCCAAAACGGGCAGCTCGCGCGCTGACTCCACATTCACCAGCACCCCAGCAGCCACGGCCTGGTGCAGTTCGGGGTCGCGCTTGCCAGGGCCGGCAAAGCTGATGGTGTCGGGGCAGGCGCCGGCATTCAATGCCACACGCAACTCACCCGCGCTCGCCACGTCCAAGCCGTCCACCAAGCCTGCCATGTGCTGCACCACGGCCGGCAAGGGATTGGCCTTGATGGCGTAGTGCAGGTGCAGGCCCGCGGGCAGGCACTTGCGCAGGGCGGCCACACGCGCGTCCAGCAGCTGGCGGTCGTAGGCATAAAACGGTGTTTGGCCCACGCGCTGCGCCAGCTGGCTGATGGGCAAGCCCCCGACGAGCAGCTCCGCGCCTTGCGTGGCAAAGCCATGCGGCGCGTGCTGCAGGGCCACAGGGGCAGCCTCGCGGGGTGTTGACGGTTCGGTCATGCGGGTGGCTTCGTCAGACGGTGGGGGAAGGCGCGGCGGGGGCGTCAGCTGCGGCGGGCTCGAACCCGGCCCGCACCAGGGCTTGGCGGTCGATCTTGCCATTGGCGTTGCGCGGCAGGCTTGCCGGCCACACCCGCACCTGGGCAGGCACCATGAAGGCGGGCAGATCGCGGCGGCAAGCGGCCAGCAAGGCGTCGACGTCCACGGGGCTGTGTCCAGGGGCCCCACTCACCACCAGCAGGATGCTTTGGCCCAGCTGCGGGTGGGGCACGCCAAAAGCCGCGCATTCGCCCACCAAGCGGGTGGCGTACACAGCCTCCTCCACTTCCGTGGGGCTGACGCGGTAGCCGCTGGTTTTGATCATCTCGTCCCGCCGGCCCACGAAGTAGAGGAAGCCGTCGGCGTCGCGGCGCACTGTGTCGCCGCTGAACACCGCAAATTCAGGCAGGGTATGGCCGGGCAAGCGCCCACCGGCGGCGACGGGCAGCGGCTTGAAGCGCTCTGCCGTGCGCTCCGCATCGCCCCAGTAGCCCTGGGCCACCAACGGGCCACGGTGCACCAACTCGCCCGGCTCGTCGGCGTCGCAGGGGCTTCCGTCCTCGCGCAGCACCAGCACCTCGGCACCCGGAATGGCTTGGCCGATGCTGTCGGGCCGCCGCTCCACTTCAGCCGGCGGCAGGTAGGTTGAGCGGAAAGCTTCGGTCAGGCCGTACATCAAAAAGGGCTGCGCGTGCGGCACCTTGGCGCGCAGGGCCTGCAAGGTGTCTTGCGGCATGCGGCCACCGGTGTTGGCGAAGTAACGCAGGTGCGCGCCGGCGGCTTCGGGCCAATCCAGCGCCGCCAGCTGGATGTACAGCGGCGGCACAGCGGTGAGCCCGGTGATGCGGTGCCGCGCCATCGCCGCCAGCACATCGCGCGGCAACAGCGGCGTGAGCAAGGCCACGCTGGCGCCCACGCTGAAGGCGGTGGTGAGCTGGCTGAACCCCGCATCGAAGCTCAGGGGCAGCACGCCCAGCAAGCGGTCATCAGCGTGGTTGCCGAGGTAGCTGGCCACGCTGTGCGCGCCCACCACCATGTTGCGGTGGCTCAGCATCACACCCTTGGGGCGGCCGGTGCTGCCCGAGGTGTAGAGGATGGCGGTGAGGTCGGTGTCCAGCACGCGGTGGCCAGACTGGGCAGGGCTGCGAAGGGCCTCCGCCCAGCTGGGGCCGCTGCCCGGGCTTTCGGCATCCACGCACATCACCTGCAAAGCCTGCGGCAGGGCGGGCCCGCCGGCGCCCGGCTCGGCCTGCACCTCAAGCAGCTTGCCCCAGCGCACTTGCTGGGTGATCAGCAGCGCCGCGCCGGCATCGGCCACGATGTGCTGCACCTGTGCCGGTTTGAGCACGGGGTTCACGGGCACGAACACGCAGCCAGCGAGCGAAGCAGCAAAGCAGCTCAGAACCAGCTCGGGGCTTTTGTCGAGGCACACCGCCACGCGGTCGCCCCTCTGCAGGCCCATGGCACGCAGGCTGCCAGCCAGTGCCATGGCCTGCTGA
This sequence comes from uncultured Burkholderiaceae bacterium, assembly GCA_964485225.1. GTDB lineage: Bacteria > Pseudomonadota > Gammaproteobacteria > Burkholderiales > Burkholderiaceae_C > Inhella. Next base: position 4,753 of record CAZAIR010000158.1, on the reverse strand, counting down.
GCCAAGCTGCCGTAGGTGGTCATGGCGGCGCCGTGCCACAAAGCAGGCGCGTCGGGCTGGCGCTCGGCGCTGCGCAGCAAGAGTTCAGGCAACAACTGCATCAGGCCCTTCCCTCTGCCGGCTTGCGCAAGCGGTTCCAGCCCAGGCGCATCGCGTGCTTGGCAGCCGCTGCCCAGCCGCGCGGGTGGCGCTGACTGAAAGCCAACAGCCCCATGCGCTGGCGCCGGTGCGACATCCAGTCGCGTTTGTAGGCATCGTCGCCACTCAAGAAATCCACCGTGTGCACCTTGTCTTGATCGATCACATGTTCCATCAAGTGCGCCGTGAGCACCGTTCCAGGCGACAGGGCGGCTTGGTCTTGCACATAGGCCAGCTTGAAGATCGCGGCCACGCCGTCCTGCACGAACCACATCTGTGCGGCCAGCGGCTCGCCGTTCAGGCGCAGCAGGCCCAAGCGCAGCGCGCCCAACTCGGCCATCCAGTGGGCCAGCCCACGGATGAAGGCCGGCGCACCCTCGGTGGGCTTCCAACTGCGGGCGTACACCGCTTCATAGTCGGCCAGAGCTTGGTCCAAGGCAGGGCCGGGCGCGGTCCGCACCTGCCGCTCGCAAGCCCCCGCGCGCTTCAAGCGCGCGCGGCCGCGCTGCAGGCTGGTGCGCAAAGGGCCAGGCAAGCCAGCGTGGTACTGGGCGTAGCTGCGGCCGGCCAAATCCAAAAGCCAGTTGCCGAACGCCGGATAGCTGACCAACCAGAAGCCGGCATTGCGCAAGGCCGCGGCCCAAGCCCGCCAGACTGGGGTATCGGGGTCAATCGGCGCCACATCCAACACATGCACACCCGCCCGCACCAGGCTGGCAGCCAGGCCCGGCGCGTCGGCCAGCGGCTCGCCACCCTCGAAGTCAAACAAGGGCGTGTAGTAGTTGCTCAAAGCACGGGCACGGCCTGTGCCCGTCCACAGCAGGTGCAGGCGCCCACCCTCAGGGTGCGGCAGGGGCAAGCCTGCGCCCGCATCGGCCATGGCATGGGCATGCAGCAGCCGGAACCACATGGGGTGGGCATACCAAGGGGGTGTCGATGGCGAATCGGCCATGGCTCCAAACCAATTTCGGGGGCTGTGCGGCCCCGCTGCGGGCGGCGCGCGGCACTCTGTGCACTTTTTGGGGCGCGAGTGTAGGCACCCAGCCCCCCAAGCCGGGAGGGGGTAAGCAAAGGGCGATAGGGGGCCGCGGGGGATACTCCAGCCTACTTTTTCCGCTGCCCGCGCCTGCGCCCGCCTCGTCGGTACCGTCCCTCCAGACTGCACGCGCCACCCCAACATGTCGTCTCACGCCCAACTGCAAGGCCAAGTGCTGGCCATCCTCGACAGCGTGCTGTCCTTGAATGGCGCCGCCCTGCGCTTCAACGCCCACACGCCGCTGCTGGGCGCCATCCCTGAATTCGACTCCTTCGCCGCCGCCAGCCTGCTGGCCGCCTTGGAAGACCACTTCGGCATCGTTTTCGACGACGGCGTGATGGGTGCCGACGCTTTCGCCACCGTCGGCAGCCTGACCGACTTGGTGGCCGAACACCTTGGCGTGGTGTGAGCGGGGCAGTCACATCCCTGTTTCTTGACAGCGCTGCCGGCTTTGCCGGCCGCCGCTATGTCCTGCTGCACCAAAGCGGCACCGCCAGCCGTGGCGCCATCGTTTACCTGCACCCGCTGGCCGAAGAGATGAACCGCAGCCGCCGCATGGTGGCGCTGCAGGCCCGGAGGCTGGCAGCGCAAGGCTGGCACGTGCTGCAAATCGACCTCGCCGGTTGCGGCGACAGCGAAGGCGACTTCGCCGACGCCACTTGGCAAACCTGGCTGCAAGATGCCCAAGCCGCCTGGCACTGGCTGGCGCAACACAGCGGCCACACGCCGTGGCTGTGGGGCTTGCGCACCGGCGCTCTGCTGGCCTGCGAAACCGCGCGACGGTTGCCCACCCTGCCCTCGCTGCTGCTGTGGCAACCCACGCTGGACGGTGCGCAAGCCCTGCGGCAGTTTGTGCGCATGGCGGGCACGGCAGGCGGAAGGCCGATGCCCACTGACCAGCCCCTGCACATTGCCGGCTACGCCCTGGCGCCCGACCTGACCCAAGGCATGGCCGCCAGCCGATGCAGCCCGCCGGCTGTGGCCCAAGGCACGACCGCTCCGCAACTGGTGTGGCTGGACCTGAGCACCGACGCCCGGCCCTGGCCCGCCCACGCCGCCGCAGCGCCCGATTGGCGAGCAGCAGGCTGGACGCTGCTGCACCGCACCTTGGCCGGACCGCTGTTTTGGGCTGCGGCCGAGACCGAGGTGGCGCCGGCCTTGATGGATGCCACCGACGCAGCGCTGGCCGCACAACCGGCAGCCCACCAGGCCCAGCCCCGGGAGGTCATGGCACTGCCCCAGCAAGTGGGCAGCTTCACCGAAACCTCCCTCAGCTTCCCCTGCGAAGGCCAGCGTTTGCAGGGCATCGTGACGGCAGCGGTGGCCCCCAGCGACCTTGGCCTGCTCATCGTCGTGGGTGGCCCACAAGTACGCTGCGGCGCCCACCGCATGTTCACGCAACTGGCGCGCCACGTGGCCGGTCAAGGCCACACCGCGCTGCGCTTTGACCTGCGCGGCATGGGCGACAGCGAAGGCGAGCCCCGCCCCTTTGACGACCGTAACGCCGACCTGACCGCCGGAGTGACTGCCCTGCGCCAAATCGCCCCCCACGTACAGCGCGTGCTGCTATGGGGCCTGTGCGATGGGGCCAGCGCTGCGCTGCTGTTCGCGGACAGTGCCCAAATCGGGCATGTGGACGGCCTGTGCCTCGTCAACCCCTGGGCGCGCAATGCCACCAGCTTGGCGCAAACGCGGCTGACCCATCACTACCGCGCCCGCCTGCTCAGCCCCTCGTTTTGGTGGCGGGCCGTGCGGGGGCGGGTTTCCCCCAGAGCAGTGGGCGGCTGGGTGCGCGCCGGATGGCAAGCACGCCGCCAAGCGCCCCTCCCCGGCACCCACTTCACCACCCGCATGGCCACGGCGCTCGGACACCTCGGCCCAAGCACCCACCTCATCACCGCCGGCGCCGACGAAACCGCGCAAGAGTTCTTGACCTTCCTGCAGACCTGCGCCCCCGCCGCCATGGCCGCCATCGGTCACAGCAGCTTGCCCGACGCCGACCACACCTTCTCCAAACCCGGCCAACTGGCGTGGCTGTGCACCGCAACCAGCGCTTGGATGCAATCGCTGCACCCCACTGCTACCGGTCGCGACGCAGGGCCCTCGATCACCCCACCATGACGCCCCCGCCAAGCTGGGCCGTGGCCCTCATCTCATCGCGAGAGTCACCTGCCACCCTGCAAGCCAGCGTGCAAGCGGTTCTGGACGCCGCGCAGGCCCCCACCCATGTCGACGTGCTCGTCAACGGCAACCTTGAGTTGGCCGCAGCCATGGTCCAGCAATTGCCACAACTCAAACCGCCCAACGGCATTTCGGTGCAACTTCGCCTGTGGCAAATCGCGCTGGGCGACAAGGCCAACGCCATCAACACCTACCTCCACGACATTTGGCCGGAGGCTGACACCACCTACTTTGTCGACGGATACGTGCGACCTCACACCAACGCCATGGCGCATCTGCACCGCGCTCTGGCGGCATCGCCCCAACACCTCGCGGCCAGCGCCGTGCCCAGCATGGGTCGCTCGGCCGAAGCCTTGGCGCAGCGCATGGCGCAAGTCGGCGGCTTGCACGGCAACCTGCACGCCATCACCGGCACCGCGATGCGCTCCATGCGCGAGCAGGGGTTTCGACTGCCCGTGGGGCTTTACCGCACGGACTCAACCATGGGAGCCGCCCTCGCCTTCGGGCTGGCCCCTGAACGCCAAGGCTGGAACATGGCTGGGCACATCCTGACGGTGCCCAGCGCCAGTTGGGACTTGGATGTAGCCCCCTTGTGGCAACCCGGCATGCTGCGCACGCGCTGGAACCGACGCCTGCGCCAAGCCCAGGGCGATATCGAAAACTGGGCAGTCCGCTTCTGGTTCTCCATCTCCAAGCGCCCCCTCGGCACCCTTCCCGCCACCGTACAGCAGCTTGTGCAAACGTGGTGTCAGCTAGACCCAGAGGGGGCAGCCGAGCGCGTGCGTTGGCATCCTTTGCGTGGCCATGCCCTGAGCCGACTAATGGCCCAATCGGCATGGCAACCCACTGTGCAAGCGCGAACAGCTGGGTGCACCCTGAGCCTAGGGTGGCTGCCAGCAGCGCCTGAACCAAGAGGCGGCCAATGAGATGCGCGTCGCAACGCAGCGCCCCACTGCCCCAGCAACCAAAGAAACAAACCTCATGCGAGGTCCAAGTCTGTTACCCAACTGTGCGCCCAACTCAACCCGGGGCTAAAACATGAGCAGCCCCAAGGTAGCGCTGTTAAAGGGCGCCATGTGGACCGTCGGCATGCGCTGGGTTGTGAAGGTACTTGGATTCGCGAACACCGTGATCATGGCCCGAATACTCATGCCAGAGGACTATGGCATCGTTGCGATGGCAATGCTCGTAGTTGGGTTGACTGAGGCCTTATTGGATTTTGGCGCAGCATCGGTATTGTTAGCGAAACCAATCATCAACCGCGACGATATCGACTCCACTTGGACTTTGCGAATAATACAAGGCTGCATTGTCGGAGCACTTGTCGCGGCAGCAGCCTACCCAGCATCTCTTTATTTTGAAGAACCGAGGGTGCTACCCGTTCTGATCGTCTTTGCA
>CAZAIR010000157.1:0-6977 GCA_964485225.1 uncultured Burkholderiaceae bacterium | reverse complement strand
ACATAACGCGCCATCTGCGCCAAGTAACCATCGTGCTGCAAGGGCTTGGGGTGCAGCTTGTAGTCCAGCACCCACCACGTAGCTGGCTCAGCCCCCTGGGCTGGTTGGTGAACCAAGCGGTCCAGGCGCAGGTCCTGCCCCTCGTGTACCAGGGCCACCTCGTTACCAGCCCACAGCAAGGGCTCGGCACCCAACCAGGCTTGGGTTTCCGGGCTGTCCAGCACGGCGTCCACCGCGCGCACCAGAGACGGTATCTGCGCGCCATCCAGACCGTACATCTGCGCTGCGGCGGCGCACCATGCACCCCTTTGCGGCCGAACGGCACCTGCTTGCGTCGCCCACTCCAGCACGCGGTGCAAGGCCTCACCCAGTGCCGCGGCATCGGGGTCGTCAGCGGCATGCCCGGCATCAGCCGGCAGAACGGCTGGGGCGGCATAGGTGGGCAAACGCCAAATGGGCGCCGTCGAGGCCGACACCGTGCAGCTTGGCGCATGAGAGGCCAGCGGCCAGGGCGCCAAATCCAAGTCCTGGAGCAACTTCCACCAGCTGGCATCGCCGCTGCGCTGCCAAGCCGTGCGGCTGACAACGAGTTGGCGTTTGGCACGCGTCATCGCCACGTAGAGGCCGTTGAGCTCCTCTCGCTCGCGCTGCGCCGCTTCGTAAGCCATCAAAGGCGCCAACAAAGGCGGCGGGCGCGCTTCACTGGCGACAAAAGCCACGCACCGTGGGCGGGGCAGCGGCGCCGGCCAGTCGACCAGCAAGGTGGTGGCCTGCGCTCTAGGCGGTGCGGCGTCGGTATCGAGCAGGATGACGGTGTCCGCCTCCAAGCCCTTGGCACCATGCACGGTAAGCAGGCGCACGCCCTGCCCACCGACCGGGCGGCGCCACTCAATAGGACGCTCTCGCAGCGCACGCACAAAGCCATACAAGGTCCAGAAACGACCAGCGGCCAGTTGCAGGGCTTGGCCCAGCAAAGCGTCGACAGCCGCCTCGCGCCAGGCAAATTCGCCCGCTGGCAAGCGAGCGGCCATGTGGGCTTTGAAGTCGCTATCGACCAGCACCTGGGTCAGCGCCTCCAGCGGCGGGCGGTGCGCCACGCTGTGTTGCCAATGGGCCAGCCAATGGCGTGCTTGGGCCAAGGCGGGGTGTTGCGGCCAGACCTGACCCAACAGCGCGGCACACCATGAGCCCGCCTGCGCCGCGCCGTGCAGCGCCAGCAACTCGTCTCCACTGGCATTGAACAAAGCGCTGCGCAGCACTTGGGCCAGCGCGAGGTTGTTGCTTGGCGAGGCCAAGACGTCAAGCAGCGCGACCAAGTCGCTGACTTCGGGGACGTCCAGCAGCCCGATCTTTTCGTCGGCCTCATGCGGGATGCCCGCCGCTCGCAGTACGTCGGCCAGCTGCACCAGCGCATCACGTTTGCGCGCCATGACCATGATGTCGGCAGGGCGCAGCGCGGCGTCGCTCAACAACTGCGCGATCAAGGCTGCCACCCGCCGCGCCTCGGGCTCTCGGCGAGCCACATCGGCCTCACGCCGGGCCACAGTCAGGCTCGGACGCCAAGCGGCTGCGGGCTCATCGCTTTCCTCGGGGGGCTCGCTTTGGGCATCGCCACCGGGGTCGTCCAAGCACCACAAAGCACCCTGCCCGGCTTGCCCGGTGTGCGGCCTGAAGCCCTCAAAGCGCTGGGCGACGCTGAGGGCCGCAAACACTTGATTCACGCCCTCCAGCACCTGTGGCGCGTTGCGACGGGTGTGGTCGCAATCCAGCCGGTGGCCACCCAAGCCCTGCACCACGAATTGCTGGGCTTGCACAAACACCTGCGGCTCAGCGCGCCTGAAGCGGTAGATGCTTTGCTTCGGGTCGCCCACGATGAACACGCTGGGCGCTTGGCCCGCACCGGCACCGCTGTAGCTGCCCAGCCAGCCCACCAGGGCCTGCCACTGCAAAGGGCTGGTGTCTTGGAACTCGTCCACCAGCAGGTGGCGCACACGCACGTCCAGCAACTGCTGCAGCCAGGCGGCGGCCTGGTCATGTCCCAAAAGCGCACACGCGCCCTGCTCCAGGTCGCTCATGTCGACCAAGCCGCGCTCGCGCTTCAGGGCCGCCCAGTGCAGGGCCAAGCAGTGCGCCAAGCGGCACAGCGCCAGGTGGTCGCGCCGGGCTTGCTGCTGCTGGCGGGCCAATTCAATCGCCTGCAAGCGGCCGATGGCCTGCCGCAGGGCTTCGAAATCACCCAAGTGCTTGCGTGGCTCGCCCGTCCGGGTGAACAAAGCGTCCCGCACACCGGCGTAGCGAAGCCACGCGTCATCCAGGCCCAGGGCCTGTTCCAGCTTGGTGGCCGCCTCCTTCGATTTGGACTTGCCAGCGCCTAGGGCCACGGCGAGTGCCGCCAACTCCCCCGCAAAGGTGTCGAGCGTGTGCACCGCGTCTACGTCGTCCGGCAGACCCGAGGGTGCAGGCACAGCGTCCATCAAGCTGTCGCCGGCCAGCGCCAGCTCGACGCGCTTGGCCCAGGCCGACTCCAGCCAGTCTTGCAGCAGCTTGGGGCCGTGGCGCCGGGCCAGGCCGAGGTAGTCAGCCCGCAAGCCCGGGGCCTGCATCACCTCGGCGCGAAAGCGGCGCCACAGTGGGCGCGCCAGCACCTGTTCGTCGTCCAGCAGTTGCAGCTCGGGCGCCAGCCCCAAACGCTCCAGCAACGACAAGGGCGCCGCCCGCAAAAGCTGCGCAAACCAAGCGTGAAAGGTGCTGACCGCCACGCGCTGCGGCGCCACGCGCAACTGGGCCGACAAGCCCTGCAAGCGCTGCGCTTGCTCGGGTGTGGCCTGCAGGCCGCGCAGGCGCAGCTCCTCAGCGCAACGGGTCAGGTCGTACCCGGCGAACTCGGCCAGCCAGCCATCCAGCCGCTCGCGCATCTCGGCCGCTGCCTTGCGCGTGAAAGTGATGGCAACGATCTGCTCCGGCGCCGCGCCGTCCAGCAACGCACGCAACATGCGACTGACCAGCATCCAGGTCTTGCCGGCGCCCGCACAGGCCTCCACCACGACGCTGCGTTGAGGGTCGCAAGCCACGGCATAGAAAACCTCCGGCAGCACGGGCTGACCGTCTACACGGTAGGCGTCGAACTGAGGGCGAGTGCTCATGCTTGCCAATCATCTCGACGGCACAGGCCGCGCATGTCGCAATGCTCGCAAGCACGCCCTTCGCCCAGCGCGCGCAAGGGCTCGCCCGCGTGCAATGCCCGCAGGTCCTCGGCCAGGCCCATGCGCAAGGCCTCGGCACGCTCGGTCAGCGCCTTGGAGCTGAAGTCCCTCAGGCCCTGGGTCTTGCTGTCGTAGGCGATGTAGGCAGCACTGTCGGCCGGGTCGCCCTGCAGGGCCAGCAACACGGCATAAAAAGGCAGCTGGGTGTCATCTTTCAATTTCTCAACCACCGCTGAAGACGACCCCGCTTTGAAGTCCAGCAAGCGCCGCTCGCCGTTCAGGCCGGCGTCCAGGCGGTCGATGACGCCGGTCCAGGCCACCTTGTCCAGCAACGGGTCTTGCGACCACGGATGTTCGGTCAGACGCAACTCGGTGGCCAGCACCCGGGTGCCTGCTTGGGCGGCCCACCATGCCAGGTAGGCCGGGCCCCAGCGCTGCAACAAGGCTCGGAATGGCGCATCAGCGCCAGCTGCCAACCCTTGCTCGGCCAGCACCGCCTCGCAAGCGGCGTCCCAGTGCTGGGCGGGGTCGCCCAGTTTGTGCACATGCTCCAGCACCGCGTGCAGCCAGCGGCCTGTGTCGCGGGCGTCAGGATCAAGGTCGATCTCCTCGAACTGCCCCAGGCCCAGGCACACCCGGCCGAAGAAGCGGTAAGGGCAATCGCGCAGCGCCTCCACTTGGCTCGCGCTGAGGCGCGCGGGTATCCAGCCCGGCGTCGCCTGCGCCTGCCGGGTCAGCGGTCTCGGAGCGGGTTGGTCTGCCACGCGGGCCTCTGAGGCTGGCGGCAAATCGGCCCCACCCCACAGCGCGCGCAAGCGCAACAACGGGCTGGCCCACTCCAGCGGTACGCCATCTTCCTGAGCGGCTTGCAGCCAAGTCACCCGGGGCAGGCGCAGCAGCTGCAGCAAGGCCTGCCATTGGGCCTCCTGGGCGCTGGCCCGGTCCGGCAGATGCAGAGCGATGGCCGTGGCCTCGTTGACCAGCGCTGGCATGACCTGCCCCAGGGCCCATCGCGCCGAGTCACAGCCCGCCACCACGCAGTGGCCAAATGGGCGAAGGATGGCGCGTGCCAAAGGCGTGACCACCACCTGCGCGGCCTGTGCCGACACCGGGCTGGGTGCAGGCGCCTGCAGGGCGTCGTCCAGCCAAACCAGCCACTGATCGGCGGTCAAACCAGTGCCCAACGTGTGCGCCAGCGCACTGCCCGGCCAAGGACTGCGCGTCAACCACAGGGCTTCACAGAGCGTGCGCCATTGAGCTTGATCAACGGATGTGGGCCAGCGCTCGCCCGCCAAAGCGTCGCAACGCAGCAAAACATCGCGCAAGGCCAACAGCCAATCGCTCAAGGGCCGGCGGGCCGGGCCATCACGCAGCGGCGCCACAGCCTGCGACATCCGTCGCCAGCTCAGGCCAGGGGCTTGCACCGGGATGTCACCCTGCCACTGCGTGTGGTGGTGACGCCGTGCCCAAGTCTCCAGTTGCGAGACGTCATCCAAGCCGGTTGGGGCCAGGGGGCTTTTGGCCCAAGCCAAAGTGTCGTCCATGCCGCCTTGGATAGCCGAACGGACCAAGTGGCGCAGCGCCGCCGCCGGGGCCAGCGTGGCCAAACTGCTACCGGTCTCATCGGTCACTTGCAAGCCGTGCGGAGCCAACAGAGCCAAAACACGACGCACCAACGCACGGTCTGTGGCGGGCAGCAGCACAGGAGTTTCGGCGCGCTCAACCGCCGCCAACACCTGCGCGGCCGTGGCCTGGGCCAAGGCAGCAACGTCCGGCAGCGTGGCCTGCCGCCAAGCTGGCTGGGGCACCACATCGGGTGCTGCTAAGGTCAAGCACAGGGCATCACCGCGGCCCTGCACAAGGGCTCGCGCCAAGGCGTCTGGCCGCCCCACCTCCAGGACCACCCAGGCACGGACCGGGTGGGCAAACAGCGCATCGGTGGCCGGCTCGGGCCCTGCCTGTGCCCAACGGCAGGCCTCTTGGGCCAGAGCGGCCTCCAACGGCTCTGCGCCCTGGCCCGCCAACTCGCGCGCGGCGTGTAACCAATAACCGGCACGCTGCGCCGGCGAGATGGCATCCGCAGCACGGCGCAGGGCCAGGGCCAAGGCCAGCAGACGCTGCGCCCGCACACGTTGACTGCGGGCATCAGCCCCAACGAGCAGCCCTGCGCGTCCCAAACGCTCTGCTGCAGCCAAGGCATCGACGGCGTCGTTTCCGCTGAGCTGTCCCGGCACAGCCAGGGGCTGCGGCCCCAAGGCACTGGCCAGGCTGCGCGTGGTTTCCAAGCGGGGCGGCCAGACGCACTGATGGGCAAAAGCCCGACGCGCCATGCCCAAGTGCTGGGCAAACGGCAGCAGCACCACCGCATCCCGCGGCGGCACACCTTGTTGTGCTAACCAAGCCAAGCTGGCTTGAGCGAATTGCTGCCAAAAGCCCTCGATCCCAGCCTGCGGCAACCACGGCAATGAGGCCGCTTCGAGTTGGTATGTCCCCTGTGTCAAAGCCGCCCACCCCTTGTGTGAGAATGATTCTGCCCTCATCTGTGGGGCTCGAACTGCCAGGCCAGCCGCCGGTCGATGACCCGCCGGGCCTCTCCCCACGCAAGGAAATCAGCATGAGCAACGAATTGATCAAGCATGTGTCGGACGCCAGCTTTGACGCCGATGTGATGAAGGCCAGCACCCCGGTGCTGGTCGACTACTGGGCCGAATGGTGTGGCCCGTGCAAGATGATCGCCCCCATCTTGGACGAGGTGTCGGTGGCCTACGAGGGCAAACTGCAAGTGGCCAAGATGAACGTCGACCAAAACCGCGACGTGCCCGCAAAGTTCGGCATCCGCGGCATCCCCACCTTGATGCTGTTCAAAAACGGTGAGTTGGCCGCTACCAAGGTCGGCGCGCTGTCCAAGGCGCAACTGCAACAGTTCATCGACGCCAACCTGTAAACTCAGGACCAGCCGAGTCCTGTTCTGGGGCTCGGCACACCGCCCCGCCCACACTCGGCGGGGCCGCCCCTCCCCTGACCAACAGCCCCTTTCAAGGTCGGTGCGCCCAAGCGGTGCACCGCCAACCGGCTGAACCCCCATGCACCTGTCCGAACTCAAAGAGATGCACGTCTCGGCCCTCATCAAGATGGGCGAAGACCTCGAGATCGAGAACGTCAGCCGCTTGCGCAAGCAAGAACTGATGTTCGCGATCATGAAGAAGCGCGCCAAAGCAGGCGAGCAGGTGTTCGGTGACGGCGTGCTGGAAGTGCTGCCCGACGGCTTCGGCTTCCTGCGCTCGCCCGATGCGAGCTACATGGCCAGCACCGACGACATCTACCTCAGCCCCAGCCAAGTGCGGCGCTTCAACCTGCACACCGGCGACATGGTGGAAGGCGAAGTGCGCGTGCCCAAAGACGGCGAGCGCTACTTCGCGCTGGTCAAGGTCGATCGCATCAACGGGCTGTCGCCCGAGGAGAGCAAGACCAAGATCATGTTCGAGAACTTGACGCCCTTGTTCCCCAAGGAGCAGTTCAAGCTCGAGCGCGACATCAAGGCCGAAGAGAACATCACCAGCCGCATCATCGATCTCGTGGCGCCCATCGGCAAAGGCCAGCGCGCGCTGCTCGTCGCGCAGCCCAAGACCGGCAAGACGGTGATGATGCAGCACCTGGCGCACGCGATCGTGGCCAACCACCCCGAGGTGCACCTGATCGTGCTGCTCGTCGACGAGCGCCCCGAGGAAGTGACCGAGATGCTGCGCACCGTGCGCGGCGAGGTGATCAGCTCCA
>CAZAIR010000156.1:0-7006 GCA_964485225.1 uncultured Burkholderiaceae bacterium | reverse complement strand
GTAGTGAGCGAACCACAACGCGGCGAAGGCGAACACCAGCATGTACATCCACACGGCGATGGGAATGAGCAAGGGGAACAGCACCACGCTCATGAGCCCGAAGGCAAACAAAACGGTGGGTGCGGCGCCGAGGTAGCCCGTGATCACGCCGATGGCCAAGAGTGGCCAACGGTGCTCTCGCAGCAGGGTGCGGCGCTCGTCAACATTGGCATGGTCGGCCAGCACGTCGTAGGCGAACACCCGGTACGTCAGCCACCCCCAAATCAGGGGAGGCACCACCAACACCACGGGGGGCACCAGCCAAAACGGCATGGACAGCAGCATGGCCAACAGGGCGATGGCGGTGGAGCCTAGCGACCAGAAAAGTCCACCCCAGAAGCTGCCGCCCTGACGCCGCTCTAGCGCCGGAAAGCGGCGTGAGGTGACCAAGCGCGTGAGGGCCGGCGTCATCAGCACCGCCACCAGCATCAGACTCAAAGCCATGATGAGCGGCAGCGAGACCGCCACCACCACCAAGGGCCCCAAGGCGGAGCGCATGCCACTCGCGCCCACGCTGTCGAGCCACTTGAGCAGCGCTTCGACCAGCATCCAGCTTTCCACCTGCTGGCGCACGGCCAGCGTCAGGGGCTCCCACAGAAAGTAGAAAGTGCCGAAGCTGATGCCGGCCGCCAGCACCAGCGGCAGCAAGGACCAACCGATGACGCTGGGGTGAAGGCAGTAAGCGGCGGCGCGCCAACCGGCGTCCAGCACGTTCGTGGCCACGCGCTTGTCCAAAGGGCCGTCTTGGATCGAAGAAAGGTTCATGGGCGCAGAGCGTGCCACAAGCGCTGCAGGCCCAACCACTGCTGGGACCAAAAGCCTTGGCCATAGTCGCGACCACTGAGTTGGTCGCGAATGCCCGTGGCCTGCACAGCATCGTGCCAACGGGCGGTACCGAACAACCCGTCCCACAACGGCAACAGCACACCGAAGTTGTGACCGCCCGCGCGCCCCTCATGGCCCAAGCCGATGGCGTGGTGCACACGATGAAAACGCGGGCTGACCCAGCAGCGCTCCAGCGGACCAAAGGACAAACGCACGTTGGCGTGCTGAAGGCTCTCAGACAACTGCGTGAGGATGACGATGGCCATGAACTGCGCGGGCTCGGCACCCAGCACCAGGCCCAACAGAGCAAACACGGCCGCCCCCAGCGCATCGTCTAGCAGGTGGTTGCGGGTGTCACTCCATTTGTTCATCTGGCGCTGGCTGTGGTGCAGGGCATGCAAAGCCCACCACCAGCGCCACTGGTGCTGGGCCCGATGCAGCCAGTAGCCGACAAAGTCAAACACCAACAGGTAAAGCACGAAGCTCACCCACGCGATGTCGGTAAGGCCGGGCCAAAGGCCGTCCAAGTGCCATGGCCGCCAACCCCACAAGCGCCCCTGCGCCGCCAAGGCGTCCACCAGGGGGTCCAGCGTGAAAAACAGCCCCAAGCGGAACAATCCCAGGCGGTGGATGAGGGCGTAGAGCAGGTCGGTGCGGATGGCACGGCGGTCGGTCACAGGCTCCACAGGTCGCCAGCGCTCGGCCAAGCCGAGCACCAGGGCGATGAACAAAAGCTGCAAGGCACCAGCCAATAGCCAGCCAGCACCTTCGAAGGCTTCTGCGGCCTGCGAAGCCAAGCCCATGACTTGCACGAGCGGCTGAAGCAGCGCTTCGAACAGCCACTGCTGAGCGCGATCAAAGAGCGCCACGACAGCGTCCATCACGGCATCACAGCCTTGTAGCGAGGATGCTCACGGAGCGGCGCAAAGCAAAGCCCTTTGGCTTGCAGGCCGGTGATGAGCGGCTCCAGCACCGCCGGCGCCCAAGCTTCGCGCCGGCTCCAGATGCCCAAGTGCATGAGAAGCACGTCCCCTTCTTTCACCCGGACCAGCGCTTGCTTCAGCAACTGGTCGTTGGGAAATCGTTCGCTGCTGAGTTCATCACCCAAGAAGCCATTGGGCGTCCAACCCACGTGGGTGTAGCCACAAGCCTGAGCGGCGGCTAGCAAAGCGGGCGAGGTCTTGCCGCCCGGCGCCCGGAAGATCGGCGCCATCTCACGGCCCGTCATGGCCTTGAAAGCCTGCGCCGGGCGCTTGAGCTCGGTGCAGTACTCGGCGGCCGTCAGCGTGCGCCAAGTGGGCTTTTGCTGGCCAGCCTGGGTCTTGAAGCGAAAGCCGCCGGGCACATCGGCCTGCCAAATGTCGTGCGCCCAAGTGTGGCTGCCAAAGTCGTGCCCCTCGGCCGCACGGGCGCGCCACCAGGGGGCCCACTCCCCATCCAGGCTGTGACCGCCGGTTTGGGTGGGCTCTGCTGCCAGAAAGAACGTGGCTTGCACGCGATGGCGCTGAAGTACCTCGGCCACCAGGGGAGCAACGCCCATGTGACCGGTGTCGATGGTGAGGTAAACCGGTCGCACACAGGCTGCGGTGCTGGCCGTGGTGGCGGCCATGGGAATGGCCAACAACGCCGATGCCAGCCAGGCCCTCATCGACGGCCCACGTGATCCAGCGTCCACACCCCGTGGGGCGAGCGCCCAACGGGCACCTGACGCAGCACCTTTCGCTGCGCCATGTCGATCACCGTGAGCTTTCGCGCCCAGCGCGAGGTGACCAACAAAGTGTTGCCATCGCTCAGCACATCCATATCGTCCGGCCCCCCTGGTGCGGGGTACTCGTCCACGATACGCCAGTCCTTGAGGTCCAGCTTGCTGATGGTGTTGGCCGCACGGTTGCTGACCAGCACGTGCCGGCCATCGCCCAAAGCTCTGAAACTGTGCGCGCCCTCGCCAGTGTGGAAGCGAGCGGCCAAGCGAGGCGCGCGCTGGCCTTGCAGTGCCCACACCTCCACGTGCTTCGCACCCGTCAGCCCCACGAGCAAGTGACGCTGGTCGGGTGTGAGGTACACATCGGCTGGCGTTTTGCCGGTGGCCACACGCCAGACGATGGTTTGGCTGGCCAGGTCCAGGGCCACCAACTCGTCGCTGTCCTGCATGCTGACGTACGCCATACGGCTGCTGTCATCGATCCACAGGTGGCTCGGCGTTTTGGCCGTGGGGATGCGCTTCACCAGTTGCAAAGGCTCTGCGGCCTCAGCGCCGCGCCAACGGTACACATCGACGTGGTCCAACCGGTTGGCAGCGGTAACGAACCACTTCATGTCCGGCGAGAAGCGCAAATGGTAGGGATCCACGATGCCCGTGAGGGTGCGCAACACCTTGGCGGTGCGGGCATCGATGAAAGTCAAAGAATCGCCCCGGGCATTGGCCACGATGAGCGTCCGCTCATCGGGGGCCAAGTACAGGTGATGGGGCTCTTTGCCGGTCGGGATCCGCTCGCGCTCGCGCCAAGTCTGGGGGTCGATCACCGACACGGTGGCGTCGAGTGAATTGAGCACGAACACGGGGCTGCCAGAGGCAGCTTGGGCCCCCAGGCTGGCCGCAGCCAAGAGCAGCAGGGCCAGGCGACGGCGGAAACAGGTCAACAACATGCAAATGCCGATGGGCGAATCGGCCGGGAACAACGCGCTCAGCGCGCGGAACCCGGCATTGTCGTCGTGACGGCGACGCTCAGTCGTCGTCACCCCCACCGAAAAGGCCGCCGATGGCGGCGCCACCCAGCAGGCCGCCTGCAATGCCACCCTGCTCGCGGCCACCGCCACCGGTCTGCGGTGCCGCAGCAAAGATGCGCGAAGCCAAGCGCGAGAACGGCAGGCTTTGCAGCCACACATCGCCAGGGCCGGTCAGCTTGGCCAGGAACAGGCCTTCGCCGCCGAACAGGGCGGTCTTGATCTTGCCGACGTACTGGATCTCGAAATCCACGTTCGGCGTGTGGGCCACCAAGCAGCCGGTGTCGACCAACAGCGTTTGACCCGGCTGCAGCGTGCGCTTGACCACCGTGCCTCCGCTGTGCACGAAGGCCAGGCCATCGCCCTCCAGCTTCTGCATGATGAAACCCTCGCCACCGAAGAAGCCGACGCCGATCTTTTGCTGAAAGTGGATGCCGATTTGCACGCCGCGTGCGGCGCACAAGAAGCTGTCGCGCTGGCACACCACCATGCCGCCCATCTGCTTCAGGTCCATCGGAATGATCTTGCCGGGGTACGGCGCAGCGAACGCCACCTTGGCTTTGCCGCTGCCCCCGTTCGTGTAAACCGTGGTGAACAGGGATTCACCGGTGATCAGGCGCTTGCCGGCCCCCAGGAGCTTGCCGAAGAAGCCGCCCTGCTGCTGCCGACCATCGCCGAACACAGCGTCCATGCCCACTTGGGCATCCATGAAAAACAGGCTGCCGGCCTCGCCGATAGCTGCCTCGCCGGGATCGAGCTCGATCTCGACGAACTGCATCTCTGCGCCCTTGATCTCGTAGTCAACAACGTCCATGCCCATGTGTCACTCCTCGGCGCCCCGTGGCGCCCAGCTGATGAAGAAGGGGCGCGATGCTAGCCGGCGCGCATGACGACGTGAAACAAAAAGCCCACCAACGTTACCGAGGGTGGGCCTTTGGGTCAGGACGCGCTGCCTGCGACAGCGCGCCTGGGGGGGGGTCAGAACTGGTAGGCGACGGCCAGCGAGTAGGACAGCGGATCGAGCTTGATGTCGATGGTCTGGCCAGTGGACAAGCGACCCGAGGTATTCAGGAAGGTGTTCTTTGCCGAGGCGTTGACCGACCACGGGCCGCTCACCTTGACATTGACACCCAACTCGACGGTCGCGCCCCAAGCACTCTTCATGGACAGCGTGGTCGGACGCGCCGGCGTGCCGCCGGTGATGCCCGACAAGACGGCCGTGGCCTCGCTGTCATACAAGCGTGCGTAAGTAGCACCGGCTCCCAGGTAGGGACGGATGCGGGAGTCGGACTTGCCCAGGTGGTACTGCGCCAGCAGCGTGACCGGAACTGCCTTGGTGGTACCTATCTTGCCCACGCCGTTGATGGCGCCAGCCCCCACAAGCTCGTGCTTGAACGGCAGCCCCAGGGGCAAATCGAGCGCGATGTTGTCAGTCCAGAAATAGCTGACGCCAGCGGTGACCTGCGAGGCGTTCTTGACGTCAAGCTTGGTGCCCACCGCGCTGGGCGCCGACAGGTTGCCGCTGTCCACTTGCGGCTGGATGCTGGTCATACCCACGCGGGCCACGAGGGTGCCGGCCGACTGGGCTTGCGCCACACCGGCGCAAGCCAAACAAGCGGCACCCACCAGGGCCGCCAGGCTATGAATCTTGTTGGTCATGAGGAATCTCCTGGGGATTGGGGCTCAGAGCCAGCCCTTGTTGGCCAAGGCTTGGCCGATGAGCTGGGCCGTCAGCTGGTGGCCGTAGGGGGTGGGGTGGAAACCATCCGAGAAGGCATAGCTCTTCCACCAGTCGGCGCCACCTGGAACGCCAGCGGGCGGTGCGGCCGACAGGGCCGTACTGGTGCAAGTCGCAAAGTTGTAGGCGGGCAGCCCATCGGAGCCAATACCCACCACCGGGCAAGCCGTGCCTTTGACGTTGCTCAGGCCAAACTGGGCCGGGCTAGCGATCTGCTCGTCGAACGCCTTGTAAAAGTCGATCAAAGCCACCCGCTCATCGTTGCCAACACGGGTCTTGAGTTGGTTGTTGAAAGCCACGACCCAGCTCTTGAACAGGGCCTCCGACTGGCTGCGAGCCGCCGCACCGGCGGCGCCACCACCGCTGGCAGCGGCGATGCCATCCAGCACTGCTTGGAAGCGCGGCGTGTTGGTGATCCCCGGGATGTTCAGCAACACCACACGCTTGGCGCCGCGGTCGAGCGCGGTGGTTTTGATCGTGTCGTAAAAGCGATCGGCCAGTGCCGTCATGTAGGTTGAGCCCACAGCGGCCAAGCCTGCAGCACCGCCGGCAAAGGCGGTTTGGATTTGCGCTGGGGTCAGCAGCGCCGACAGCTGGCGCTGCAGGGCAGTCACGCTGCCTTGGCCAGCAGCCAAGTAGCCACCCACCAAGTCGGCTGCGTCATTGCCGCCGCCGTCAATGATCACCAGGTCGCTCGGGGAATAGACGAAGAAGTTGGCGTGGGTCGACAACTGCACCGTGATGTTGCGCGGATCGGCCGGGTTGGCACCGGCATCCGTCAGGATCACACGACCACCCCCGATGGCGAAATTGGTGCAGCCCGCGCGCGAATTCGGGGCGAACGTGGTGCCCGTGAACGTATAGAAGTTGCACAGGCTTTGGCCGTACAGGGCGGCCGTGCGCTCGACGTACAGCTGGCTGTCTGGCCCTTGCACCGTGAACTTGATGCCAAAGGTGCCGCTGTCTTGCAGGCTGTCGCCGAACACCTTCACCGAGGTGATCTTGACGGCGGGGGTGGTATCGGCAGTGCTGCCGCCGCCGCCGCAAGCAGCCAGCATCAAGGCTGCAGCCACGGCGGTGAGCTGGGCTCGGATCATTCGCATGGGTCGTCTCCTGCTGTCCGGCAAAACCGCCGGGTTTCTATGGGGAGTCGGACTCTACGAAGAAACCCGCCCATGCACGGCCGGTGTTTCCCCCGCTCGTGACCAACGGGCAACACCTGCCGATCTGGGCCGGTGCACCGGCGTGATAGAGCGGCGCACCGGCGGGGCTTGCGGGCCGGTCAGCCCATGTGCAAGCCACCGTTGCACGAGAAGTCAGCGCCTGTGGTGAAACCGCTGTCTTCACCAGCCAGCCAACATACGATGGAACCAATCTCTTCAGGCGTGCCCAAGCGCTTGACCGGGATGGTGGCGACGATCTTTTCCAGCACCTCCGGTTTGATGGCGCGCACCATATCGGTGCCGATGTAGCCCGGGCTGACGGTGTTCACAGTCACACCCTTGCTGGCCATTTCTTGCGCCAAGGCCATCGTGAAGCCATGCATCCCCGCCTTGGCGGCGGAGTAGTTGGTCTGACCGGCCTGGCCCTTCTCGCCGTTCACCGAGCTGATTTGGATGATGCGCCCCCAGCCCTTCTCGACCATGCCCGGCACCACCTGCTTGGTGACGTTGAACATGC
>CAZAIR010000155.1:1583-7060 GCA_964485225.1 uncultured Burkholderiaceae bacterium | reverse complement strand
TTCTCGCGGCGGTCGGTGATGGCGATCTCGGTCGGGCACTTCAGCGCCACTTCGCCTTCGTCGGTCTTGAAGGTGTGGCTGGGCAGGTCTTCCACCAAACCGCCGCCCTCGACACCACGGATGGCGGCGCACCAGCCGTAGGTTTCGAACGCCGCCGTCAGGCGCGCGGCCATGGCGTAAGCAGCGTTCACCCACAGGTAGCGCGAGTGGTCGGAGCCGTCGACCTGCTCGACGAAGTTAAAGCCCTCGACGGTCATGCCGTCCTTCGGGTTGTAGGGCAGGCGGCCCAGGAAGTGCGGCAGGGTCAGGCCCACGTAGCGCGCATCCTCCGATTCACGGAACGACTTCCACTTGGCGTAGTCGACGGTGTCAAACACCTTGGACAGGTCGCGCGGCTTGCCCAGGTCGGTGAAGGTTTCCAGACCGAACAGCTCGGCCGAGGCCGACGAGATGAAGGGCGCATGGGCCGCTGCGGCCACGTGCGACATCTGCTCAACGAAGTACATGTCTTCAGCGCCGCGACCGATTTCATAGTCGCCGATCAGCGCACCAAAGGGGGCGCCGCCGAAGGTGCCGAACTCTTCTTCGTAGACCTTTTTGAACAGCGCCGACTGGTCGAAGTCGATCGCGGTTTTGAAGTCCTTGACCAGCTCCTTCTTGGTGGCGTTCAGCACTTGGATCTTCATGCCCGCACCCGTGCTGGTGTGCTTGCAGAGGTAGTGCAGGCCCGTCCAACTGGACTCGAGCTTCTGGAACTCAGCGTGATGCATCACTTCGCTCAGCTGACGCGAGATCAGGTTGTCGAGTTCGGCGACGCGGGCATCCAGCGTGACGCTGAGGTTCTCCGACACGACCACGGTGCCTTGCAGCACTTCGCGAACGAGTTCTGAGATCAGGTCCTTGGCGCGGTCATGCTCGGCATCAGAGCGGGCGACCTTGCTCTGGCTGACGATGCTGTCGAGCAGGCTGGCTTCAGCAACTTGGGCTTGGGGCGCGTCGAGGGTGGCTGCGGTGTTCATGGGGATCACTCCTCGGAGGTGTGGGTTTCACGCTTCAGGCGCGCGAGTTGCTCGGTGCTGGACAACACGTCGCCCAAGATGTCTTCCAGCTTCTCGTTGCCGGCCAGCTTGTTGCGCAGGTCTGAGAGCTTTGAGCGGGCTTCCAGCAGCTTTTTGAGCGGCTCCACTTGCTGCACCACCGACTCGGGACGGAAGTCCTCCAACTGGTTGAACTGCAGGTTCACGGCGAACTCACCACCCTCCGGCGACAGCGTGTTCTTCACGCGGTAGGCCGCCTTCGGCGCCATGCCCGCCATCACATCGTCGAAGTTGTCGAGGTCAACATTGACGAACTTGCGGTCCTTCACCTTGGGCAGCGGGTTGGACGGATCCACCTGGCCCGAGAAATCACCGAGCACGCCGACCACAAAAGGCAATTCCTTCTGCTCAACGTTGTCTCCGATTTCCACGTCATAGGTCAGCTGAACGCGGGGCGGACGCACCTTGTCAAGGCGCTTTTGAACACTGTCTTTCTTGGCCATGGGATCTCCGTGATGGCGTTGGCGAAGCGCGTCAGCGCAGGATGTCAAAGGGGTTGGCCGCAGGCTTGGCGGCTGGTGCTGGCGCAGCCTTGGGCGCGACAGGCGCTGCGGGCTTGGCCACTGCGGGGGCGGCCGGCGCGGTGGGCGCGCCAGCCGCCGTCGGGCGCACCGAGCCTGGCGTGCTGGCTGGGCTGCCGGTGACGGGATTTGGCGCTGAACTGCGGGCCGGAGCGGCAGCTGCGGGGGCCGCTACTGCACCAGGGGCAGCAGGGGCATTGGCGTTGGCGGTGGGGGTCGTGCGTGCAACTGGGCGGGCGTTGCGGCGAGCGGGAGGGGCTGCCGCTGGCGTGGCATCAGCGCGGGGAACCAGCACCTGCTCGCCCAAAGTCTCGCGCAGCATGCGGGTGAGGTTCTGGGCCTCGGTGCGCGTATCGCTCGGCACGCCGGCCTGTTGGGCGCGCAGCGTCGACAGTGCTGCCGATGAAACCCGCAGCCCCGATACGGCCAGGATGCTGTGTGCCGTGCCGTCTTGCGGGTCCCGCTGCGTCACCTCTTGGGCAGCCAAGATGGCGTTGCCGTAGTCCAGCGCTTCGAAGTAGTCCGTGGCCAACTTGCTCCACGGCTCTTTGCTGGCGGGGTAGGCCTTTGCAGCGTCGCGCAGCACCTGGCGCGAGCGCTCTTTGGCGCCTGCCTGGACGGCGTTCTGTGCGTCTTGCATCAACTCAGTCAGGCTGGGTTGCGCGGGGGCAGGCGCCATCGCGGGGGCGGGTTTGGGACTGCTGGCGCAGCCCGTCAAAACTGCGGCCACCAGACAGGCACCCAAGCGTGCGACCAGCTTTGGGCTGAGGCCCAGCAGCGCTGGGTGGCGGGGGCCGTTTTGCAGGCCTTTCAGGTCGTTCAACACAAACTCCAACAAAGTCGAATTCGCTAGTGCGAGTTCCAAAGGTTTTCAAGATGTAACTTGGCACTCAATGTGAACTAAATCACGGCCTTGTCGATTCAATGTAGGTGCGAACGGCTGAAATTGACCACCCCCCAGCTTGGGGCGTGCTTGTTACAGATCTCGAAGGGCAGATCTCCACAATTTCAAGACCATGCTCAAGCCCCTCGCCACCTGCCCACCACCCCCTTTCCTCCGCCACCAATCGGTAGCGCTGAGCGGCCTGTTG
Organism: uncultured Burkholderiaceae bacterium; assembly: GCA_964485225.1. GTDB lineage: Bacteria > Pseudomonadota > Gammaproteobacteria > Burkholderiales > Burkholderiaceae_C > Inhella. Next base: position 4,351 of record CAZAIR010000155.1, on the reverse strand, counting down.
TGGCTGCTTGCGGGCTGCAGCACGGTGGGTGCCCCCGCTATGGAGCAAGGCCCCGGCGTGGTGGACAAAGCGCTGCAGGCGATAGGCCTTCAGAAGCCTGCCGCGATGGAAAACATGCCCGCGCTACCCGCGCTGCCTCTGCACAACGCCGTGACCCTGCGGGTGCATGCTGGCGAGGTTTTGAACACCGACCCACAAGGCCGCTCGCTTGCACTTGTTGCGCGCGTTTACAAACTTCGGGCCACCAGTGCCTTTTTGCAGACACCGTACGAAGCCTTTCAGGGCGATGCGGCGCGTTACAAAGATTTGCCCTTTGGCCAAGACGTGATCGATGTGCGCGAAGTCGTGCTGACGCCCGGCCAAAAGATGGAAGGGCTTGAGAAGTTCGGGCTGGACGTGAAGGCTGTGGCCGTGGTTGCGTTATTCCGAGCACCGGCCGAGCGCCGCTGGCGATTTGTGTTCGACACCAAGGCCGCCAGCAGCACGGGCATCACGCTGGGCGTGCACGCCTGCGCATTGAGCGTCGCCCAAGGCCAACCCCTGGAAGCCGCCCCTGAAACCCTGCGACTGGCCGGCGTGCGTTGCCCGGCCTGATCCCGCCTCCCGCGACATCACCTGTACTGGACCGATCCGTGTTCCCTGCTTCCAAACTCCTGTGGGGCGAAGGCCTCTTTCTGCGCCCCCAGCACTTCCAACGCCAGGACGCCTACCACGAGGCTCGTTTGGCCGATGCGGTGCGCAGCTTGCACCCCTATGCCTGGGGTGTGTCCCAGCTGCGGGTGGATGTGGATGCACTGGGCACGCAGCTGCTGCGGGTGAGCGAACTCAAGGCCGTGTTGCCCGATGGCGAGCGCCTCAGCGCGCCAAACGGCGATGAACTGCCCGCTGCGATCTCTCTCGCGGGCGTGCGCGCGGGGGTCAGTGAGGTCACGGTCCACCTGGCCCTGCCCCCCCTGCGCGGCCATGCGCAAAACGCCACCGCTCAGGGCGACAACGGCACGCCGGTGCGCTACCTGCAGCAGCCCGAGCGCGCCAGCGACTGGTTCACAAGCGCTGACGAAGCCGAGTTGTTGGTGCTGCGCCGCAGCCCCCGCTTGCTGCTCGATCACGAACCGCGCGACGCGTTTGTCTCCATGCCATTGCTGCGCTTGCGCCGCCAGGGCGCAGGCCAGTTTGAACTGGATACCGGCTTTGTGCCGCCGTCCCTGAGCCTTGGCGCCGCCCCAGCGCTGATGGGCCTGCTACGCCGCTTGATGGACGCGCTACAGGCCAAGGTGGATGCGCTTTACGGCTTCCACCGCGAGCCCTCGCGCCATGTCATCGAGTTCCGAAGCGGCGACGTGGCCTCGTTCTGGCTGCTGCACACCGCCAGCAGCGCCTTCGCTGGCCTCTCACACTTGCTGCACCACCCCGGCCTGCACCCCGAGCGCCTCTACCAGCGCTTGCTAGAGCTGGCGGGCAGCTTGATGACCTTCTCGCGTCAGCACACCCTGGCCGACCTGCGCCCCTACGACCACATGCAACCGGGTGAGGCCTTTGCCGCATTGGAAACGGTGGTGCGCGACTTGCTGGAAACCGTGATCTCCACCCGCTACTTCGCGCTGGCGCTGGACGAGATCAAACCCTCCTATCACCAGGCCCGCCTGGATTCCGAGCGCATCGGCGCCGAAACCCGCCTGTACCTGGGCGTGATGGCCGCGCTGCCGATGAGCGAGCTGATCGACACCGTGCCTGTGCGCTTCAAGCTCGGCGCGCCGGACGACGTCGAGAAGCTGGTGCTCTCGGCCATGAGCGGCGTGCGCCTGGCCCATGCGCCGCAGGTGCCGGCCGCCATCCCGGTCAAGCCCAACTGCAGCTACTTCGCCATCGAGCCGCGCGGCCCGCTGTACGAACGCATGGTGCAAGGCCAAACGCTGAGCCTGTACGTGCCCTCGGGCATGCCCGATCTCCAACTCGAACTCTTCGCCCTGAACGGTTGAGATGAACACCAACGCCACCCCCTCCCTGTTCGGCAATGCCCCGGCCGCCACGGTGCAGCCCAGCACCCCTGCTGGCAGCAGCCCCCGCCAAGCCCGTGACCTGATGGACCTGCTGTACGACGGGTTCTACATGGTCTTCCTGCTGCGCAACCGCCACGCCCCGAGCGATGCGCACGCGTTCCGGGAGCGGCTCAAGGCCTTCTTGGCGCAGTTCGAGCGCGGCACGCAGCGCTTGGACAGCTCGGCCGAGGACACCTATTTGGCCAAGTTCGCCTTCACTGCGCTGGTGGACGAACTGGCCATGAGCCCGGCCTTGGGCCTGCGCGAGGTGTGGGAGCGCCGCCCGCTGCAGCTGGAGCTGTTCGGTGAACAGCTCGCTGGCGAGCGCTTCTTCGAACACCTCGAAGCCTTGCGCCAGCAGGGCGCCGCCCGCATCCAGGTGCTGGAGGTGTTCCACATGTGCCTGCTACTGGGCTTCCAGGGCCGCTACGTGTTGGAGGGCAGCGAGAAGCTGGGCTTCCTGACCGCGCGCCTCGGCGACGAGATCGTGCAGCTGCGCGGCCGACGCGCGCCGTTTGCGCCGCACGCCATGGCGCCCGACCGCATCCTGCACACCCTCAAGGGCGAGGTGCCGCTGTGGGTGGTGGGCAGCGTGTTCGCGCTGATGGCGCTGCTGGCCTACATCGGCCTGAACACTTACCTGACGCGCCAGACCGAGCGCGATCTGGCCCAACACAACGCGCTGGTGCAGATGCCCCCGCAGACCGCCCACGTCACCATCACCTTGCC
>CAZAIR010000155.1:0-1483 GCA_964485225.1 uncultured Burkholderiaceae bacterium | reverse complement strand
ACCGCCCTGCCCTCGCTCTCTCCGTCCACCGCTGCCAGCATGCTCAAGTCCAGCGTGGCCCAAGCCATCACATCACGCATGGACTTCCTGGCACTGCTGGGCGAACGCGACCGCCTGCTGCAAGTACGCACCGCCCTGCCCGCGCTGGCCTTGTTGCCCGAAGCGCTGCACGGCGTCGAATCCGTCAACGCGCCGGGGTTGGAGGGCTTTGCGTTCGAGCTGGACGCTTTGAGCACCAACGCCCACTTCGAACTCAAACGCCTGATCGGCGAGCAGATCACGGTGCGCTTGCGCCAGCTCGACGGCAGCTACCGCGCCTTGCACGGTTACGTGACGGCCGCCGCCCAGCTGGGCGGCAACGGCGGCCTGGCCCGTTACCGCTTGAGCTTGCGCAGCTGGGCCGCCTTCACCGCCTTGCGCGCCGACAGCTGGGTGTTCCAAGACCAGGACGTGCGCGCCATCGTGGAGGCCGTGCTGGCCGACCACCCCCAAGCGCATTGGGAATGGGCGGCTAGCCGCTCACTCCAACCTCGCGCGCTGTGTACCCAGTACAACGAGAGCGACGCCGCCTTCATCGCCCGCCTCCTGGCCGAAGAAGGCCTGGCCTGGCACTTTGAACAACTGCAGGGCGACGCGGCCGACGCCGCCGACGCCAAGGGCCACGCCCGCCACCGCCTGGTCATCCACGACGCCGACAGCCACCCGCAGCGCACCGATCTGGGCCAGCTGCGCTTCGCAGCGGCACCCGTGGTCGGTTCGTTCTTGCAAACGCACCTGCAAGACACGATCCACCAGTTCAGCGCCGAGCGCGCCTTCACCGCGCTGGGCGTGACGCAAGCCAGCTGGGACCCCGCCCAGCTCGCCGGCGTGCAGGCCAGCACCGTGAGCCACGTCGACGTGGGCGACATGCCGCGCTTGGACCATTACGTCGGCCAAGGCGAGCGGCGCTTTACCGATGCGCTGCACGCCCAGGCACGCACCGATGCGGGCGTCCAAGCCCTGGAGCTGGGCCTCAAGCGCTACCAAGGCCTAGGGACTGCCCGCCACCTGCAGGCAGGCTGCCAGTTCACGCTGGTCGACCACTCGCAGTTCGGCGCCAACACCACGGCCTTCAACGATGCAGGCGCGCTGCTGGCCGATCACAAGCGACCCGACAACGCCTTCACCCTGACCCAACTGCAGCACCGCGCCCGCAACAACCTGGGCGCTGACATGGCCCGGCTTTTGGACACGCCCGATCTGGCCGCTGGGCACTACGAAGTGGCGCTGCAAGCGGCTCCCGCCGCAGCGCCGCTCACACCGCCGGTGCGCGCCAAGCCCACCGCCTGCGGTGCGCAAGTGGCCCGGGTGGTGGGCGTCCCCTCTGAGACCTTGAGCCCTGATCGCAACCTGCGCATCAAGGTGCAGCTCCCTTGGCAGCGCGGGCAGCAACCCAACCCAGGTGGTTTGTCCAACCCCGACGACAACGCCCCCGGTGACCACC
>CAZAIR010000154.1:0-7085 GCA_964485225.1 uncultured Burkholderiaceae bacterium | reverse complement strand
TTCTTTCCAGACAATCCAACCAAAGTGCGCCGTGACCAACACCAGAATGCCAAAGGCAATCCGGTAGTAAGCAAACGGCACGAAGCTATGGGTTGACACGTAGCGCAGCAGCCATTTGACGCAGAACCAGGCGCTGATAAAGCTGAACAACAGGCCGACACCGAACATGGGCATGTCGGCGGCGCTGAGCAAGTCGCGCTCCTTGTAGAGGCTGTAGGCACCGGCTCCGATCAGCGTGGGCATGGCCAGGAAGAAGGAGTAGTCGGTCGCGGCCTTGCGGGACAAGCCCATCAACATGCCGCCGATGATGGTGGCGCCGGAGCGGCTGGTGCCAGGAATCATGGCCAAGCATTGGATCAAGCCCACCTTGAGGGCGTCCAGCGGCGTCATGTCGTCGACGTTCTGGACCCGCACGTGGTTCTGGCGGCGCTCGGCCCACAAAATGATGAATCCACCAACGATGAAGGCGCTGGCCACCACCGTGGGGGTGAAGAGGTGTGCCTTCACAGCCTTGCCAAACAGCAACCCGAGCAAAACGGCCGGGAAGAAGCCGATGCCGACGTTGACCAAAAAGCGTTTGGCAACAGGATCGGTTCGCCAGCCGCTGGCCACAGCCTTGAGCCGCTCGGCGTACACCAACATCACCGCGAAGATGGCGCCGGTCTGGATCGCGATGTCAAACACCTTGCCTTTGGCGTCGTCCAGCCCCAGCAAAGCACCCGCCAGGATCAGGTGTCCGGTGGAGCTGATGGGCAGGAACTCGGTCAGCCCCTCCACGATGCCCATGATGGCGGCCTTGATCAACAACACGACGTCCACTCAGCACTCCCTGGCTTGGCAAAGGGCGTGATTGTGTGGGAGGCCACTGTGGGGGCCCTCCTAGAATCGCAGGATTCGCTAGAGGAAGACACCCATGAACGTCGAGCAAGCCCGCTTCAACATGATCGAGCAACAGATCCGTCCTTGGGACGTGCTGGATCCGGACGTGTTGCAGCTGCTGTCACTGGTCCGCCGCGAGGACTTCGTGCCCAATCAGTTCCGTCACTTGGCGTTCAGCGACACCGAGTTGCCCTTGGCGCCTGGTCGTGTGATGTTGCAGCCCAAAGTTGAAGCGCGTTTGGTGCAAGAGCTCCAATTGAAGCGCACCGACCGCGTGCTGGAGTTGGGCACCGGTAGTGGCTACATGACGGCGCTGATGGCGCATCAAGCGGCATCGGTGCTCAGCTTGGAGAGCGACGCTGCCTTGGCGGAGGCCGCACAGGCGCGTCTGCGTCGCCTGGGCTTGAGCCAGGTTGAAGTGAAGCAAGGGGCCCTCCTGCAGGGCGCTGCCGCGCAAGGGCCGTTCGACGCCATCGTGCTCACTGGTTCGGTGCCGGAGGTGCCGGCCGCTTTGTTGGCGCAACTCAAGCCGGGCGGTCGTTTGTTGGCCATCGTGGGTGATGTGCCGGTGATGCAGGCGGTGCTGATTCGCAGTGCTGCGGCCGGTCAAACCAGCCGCACCGAGTTGTTTGACACGCTGGCTGCGCGTTTGCCCGGTGCCGTTGAGCCGTCCGCCTTCGCGTTTTGATCGGTCATTGGCGCAGCCTGTCGCATGACTGACAGCCCCCTGCGCCCTGAGCCCCTATAAAGCTGGCTTTGCAGTCAAACCCTTCAAAGGACACCCCATGCCCCGTTTGGCCCTGCCCCTGCTGGCGATCCTCAGTGCCCTGTCCGCCCAAGCACCGGCGCAAAGCCTGAACGAGCTTTACTTGGCGGCGCGTGATTACGACGCCACGTACTTGGCTGCTCGCGCGCAGTCTGAAACCGCCCAGCACCGATTGACGCAGGCGCAAGCACTGCGCAAGCCGAACGTCGGGGTGAGCGTTGGTGCCACTTACAACCGCATCGACGACATCAGCGCCACCGTGCCCACCGTCACTGGTGGGCGTCGCAGCTACGACGGCACCAACACCACGACCACCACCGCGGGCCTGTCGGCGAGCTACAGCCTCTTCAATCGCGCCAACGGCGTGACCATCAGCCAGGCCGAGCGAGCTGTCATCGTCTCCCGCGCTGATCTGGAAGTGGCGGAACAGGATTTGATGGTGCGTGTGGCGCAGGCTTACTTCGATGTGCTGGCCGCCCGTGAAACCCTGGCCACCACCCAGGCCAGCAAGAAGGCTGTGGCCGAGCAACTGGCGTCGGCGAAGCGCAACTTTGAAGTGGGGACGGCCACCATCACCGATACCCGTGAGGCCCAAGCCCGCTTTGACCGCACCACGGCGCAAGAGCTGGCTGCTGAAAACGACCTGCGCGTCAAGCGCGTCACGCTCGACACCTTGGTGGGTCGCGCAGACGTGGCGCCCAAGCCCCTGGCCACCCCTGTGGCCCTGCCTGTTGTGACGCCGGTGTCCCTTGATCCTTGGTTGAGCGAGGCCGAGGCCAATCACCCGCAGGTGCGTCGCGCGCGCCTCGGGCTCGAAGTGGCGCAACTGGAGATCGACAAGGCCAAGGCGGCCACGGCGCCCACGGTGGACCTGACCGGCAGCCTGGGCGCGAGCGACAGCCGTGGTGCGAGCACTGCGACGGGCTTGCGTGGCAGCGTGGCCAGCAGCACCGTGGGGGTGTCGCTGCGCATGCCGCTGTACACCGGCGGTGCCACCGACGGTCGCATCAAGGAGGCTGTGGCCCTGGCGGAGAAGAGCCGTAACGATGTTGAATTCGCACGCCGCAGCGTGGGCGAAGCCACCCGTCGCAGCTTCTTCGGTCTGCAGTCGCTGCGTGCCCAGGTGTCGGCCTTGGAAGCAGCTGAGTCCAGCAGCAAGTTGGCGTTGGACGCCACTTTGTTGGGCTACAAGGTGGGCGTTCGCGTCAACTTGGATGTGTTGAACGCGCAAGCCCAGTTGTTCGCGGTGCAAAACGACTTGGCCAAGGCACGCTACGACGTCATCGTGACCAGCTTGCGTTTGCGTCAAGCGTCCGGCCAGTTGCGGGCCGAGGACGTGGCGGCATTGGACGCGCTGCTCGCCAAGTAAACGCGCACGGAGCCCTCCGAACGATGCTGTTGTTGTTGTCGCCAGCCAAGACGCTGGATTACGACACCCCACCGCCGCCCGCTTGGGCGGCGTTGTCCTTGTCGACGCCGCAATTCACCGCCCAATCGGCGCTGCTGATTGAACGGCTTCGTCAGATGTCGGCGGGGGAAGTCGCTGAGTTGATGGAGCTGTCACCTGCATTGGCCGCACTGAACGTGGAGCGGTTCAAAGCTTGGCGGCCGCGTCACACGGCCACCAACAGCCGCGCCGCGCTGTTGGCCTTCAATGGCGATGTTTACGAAGGGCTGGATGCGCGCACCTTGACGCCAGATGACATCGCCGCCGCCAACGAGCGCGTGGTCATCCTGTCGGGTCTCTATGGCTTGTTGCGTCCCTTGGACCGGTTGCAGCCCTACCGCTTGGAGATGGGGCGGCCGCTGCGCACCGACCGCGGCGCGAACCTTTACGCCTTTTGGGGCGACCAACTGGCGCAGGTGTTGCGCAGCCGCGCACAAGCCCAGGCGGTGCCGGTGGTGGTTAACTTGGCCTCGCAGGAGTACTTCAAAGCCGCCAGGGCCACCAAGCTGGGCGTCCCGGTGATCGAGTGCGTCTTCGAGGACGACCAGGGCAAAGGCCCCAAGGTCATCAGCTTTTTTGCCAAGCGGGCCCGCGGCCTGATGGCGCGCTACATCGTCACGCAGCGGGTCGACCACCCTGACGGTTTGCGGGCCTTTGCCGAAGAAGGCTACGCTTTCTCTCCGCAGGTTTCGCAGCCTGAGCGCTTGGTTTTCCGCCGTCACCACCTTCCTACATAAGCCATGGGTACCCAGTACGTCACCCCCGATTTGCGCCGTTGGATTGCTGATCAACTGAAGGCTGGCGTGAGTGCGCCGGACTTGGTGCAGTCGATGACCGGCGCTGGATGGCAGCAAAAGATCGCGCTGCAGGCGGTGGCTCAGGCCAAGTTGGATGGCTGGTTTGGCAAGGGCAAAGACAAGGCGGCCGACAAAGCGCCGCGCTTGCCGGAGCCCAAGATTGCTGATGGCCACACCTGGCTACAAGCCCACGACCGCCAGATCAGTGTGATCATGGCCATGGAGCATCCGCGGGTGGTGGTTTTTGGCAATGTGCTGGACGCCGATGAGTGCAAGGCCATCATCGACGCCGCCAGGCCGCGAATGGCGCGCTCGGAGACCGTGGCCGAGGCCAGTGAGGGCAGCGAGGTGAACGCAGCCCGCACCAGCCGCGGGATGTTTTTCGAGCGAGGACAAGTTGAAGTGGTGGCGCGCCTGGAAAAGCGAATTGCCGCTTTGCTGAACTGGCCGATCGAGAACGGTGAAGGGTTGCAGGTGCTGCATTACCAACCCGGCGCCGAATACCAGCCGCACTACGACTACTTCGACGAAAAGCACGCCAGCACGGCCGCCATCCTCAAGCGCGGTGGCCAGCGTGTGGGTACCTTCATCGTCTACCTGAACACGCCCACCCGCGGCGGCGCCACCACCTTCCCGGATGTGAAGCTGGCGGTCAAGCCCGTGCAGGGGCAGGCGGTGTTTTTCAGTTACGACAAGCCCGACCCCAGCACCCTGAGCCTGCACGGCGGCGCGCCGGTGCTGGAGGGCGAGAAGTGGGTTTGCACCAAGTGGCTGCGCCAGGGCCGATTTGAGTGACCCTGATCCCCGCGCCGCTGCGTTTTGCGGATGTGGCCGGGGTTCGGATCGCCTACCGTGCTGAGCTGAACGGTCGGCCCCCGCTGCTGTTGCTGCACGGGCACCCCCAAACGCACGCCATTTGGCATCGGGTGTGGGGTGCGTTGGCGGCGCACTTCAGCCTGGTGGCCATGGACCTGCGCGGCTACGGCGATAGCGACAAGCCCGTGGGCACCGCCGACCACAGCAACTACGCCAAGCGCGCCATGGCGCTTGATGCCCTCGGGTTGATGCAGGGCCTGGGCTTTGAGCGTTTTGCGCTGCTGGCCCACGACCGGGGCGCGCGCGTCGCGCACCGCCTGATGCTGGACCACCGCCACACCGTCAGCCGCGCTGTCCTGCTCGACATCGCACCCACGCTGGCCATGTACGAGGGCACGGGCGCGGCCTTTGCCCGCGCTTATTGGCACTGGTTCTTTTTGATCCAGCCCGCCCCCTTGCCGGAAACCTTGATGGGACCGCAGGCTGCCCACTATGTCGACATCCTGCTGGGTGCCCGCAGCGGCGGCTTGGCGCAGTTCCATCCCGACGCGCTGGCCGAGTACCGCCGCTGCTGCGCACTGCCAGGTGCCTTCCATGCGGTGTGCGAGGACTACCGCGCCGGCGCCAGCATCGACCTGGCCCACGACCGCACCGACCGCGCTTTGAACCTGCGCGTGCCCACGCCGCTGCGGGTGCTGTGGGGCGCGCAGGGCACCGTGGCGCAGTGCTTTGAGCCCCTGACCTTGTGGCGCGCCGCCGCCGAGCAGGTGGACGGCTGGGCTTTACCCTGCGGCCACTACATCCCGGAAGAGGCCCCGGCCGAGTTGCTGGACGCCGCCTTGCCCCATTTGAAGGAAAGCGCATGAGCACGACCTACCGCATCGCCGCCATCCCCGGCGATGGCATCGGCCTTGAAGTGATGCCCGAGGGCCAGCGCGTGCTGGATGCGGTGTCGCGCCGGTACGGTTTCCGGCTCGACTGGACCCCCATCAGCTGGGCCAGCTGCGAGCACTACGTGCAGCACGGCAGCATGATGCCGGCCGACTGGCGCGAGCAAATCGGCCACCTGGACGCCATCTACTTCGGCGCCGTGGGCTGGCCGGCAACCGTGCCCGACCACGTGTCGCTGTGGGGCTCGCTGCTGCAGTTCCGCCGGGAGTTCGACCAGTACGTGAACCTGCGCCCGGTGCGCCTGATGCCGGGCTTGCGCTCACCCCTGGTGAGGCGCGACGGTCAGCCCTATGCGCCCGGCAGCATCGACATGCTGATCGTGCGCGAAAACACAGAAGGCGAGTACAGCAGCATTGGCGGCCGCATGTTTGGCGGCACCGAGCGCGAGATGGTGATGCAGGAAACCGTGATGACCCGCACTGGCGTGGACCGCGTGCTGCGCTTTGCCTTCGAACAGGCCAGTCGCCGGCCGCGTGCGCGACTGACCAGCGCGACCAAAAGCAACGGCATCGCCATCACCATGCCCTACTGGGACGAGCGGGTGGCGGCCATGGCCCAGGCCTACCCTGGGGTGACGGTGGACCAGTTTCACATCGACATCCTGTGCGCCCACTTCGTGCAGCGCCCAGATCACTTTGACGTGGTGGTCGGCAGCAACTTGTTCGGCGACATCCTCAGCGACTTGGGGCCGGCCTGCACCGGCACCATCGGCATCGCCCCCAGCGCCAACCTGAATCCCGAGCGGCGCTTCCCCTCGCTTTTTGAACCGGTGCACGGCTCGGCGCCCGACATTGCCGGCCGCGGCCTGGCCAACCCGATCGGGCAGATCTGGAGCGGCGCCTTGATGTTGGACCATCTGGGCCAGCCGCAAGCCGCCGCCGAGGTGGTGGCCGCCATCGAGGCGGTGCTGGCCGACCCCCAAGCCCCGCACACGCCGGACCTGGGGGGCACGGCTGCCACGGCCGATTTGGGCCGGGCCATCGAGCAAGTCCTGGGCCGCTGAGCCCACCGCGGCAGCGCGGCTGAGCGCCGCCGCGGCCGTTGCGATCAGAGCTTGATGCCGACCAGTTCGGCGCTCTTGCGCGGGTTCACCAGGTTCACCCGGCCGCGCTGCTCCGCCCCTTTCAGCACCGCGTCCTTCACCTGCGCCACCGTCAGCTCTGGCTTCAAGGCCAGCAGCTTGGCGGCCAAGTTGGCCACTTGCGGGCTGGCCATGCTGGTGCCGCTGAACTTCACGCGGTCGCCACCGGGCAGGTAGCTGTCGACCTCAAAGCCGTTGGCGTGCACCACCACGGTTTTGCCGAAGGTGGAGAAGCTGGTTTCCTCGCCTGCGGTGTCCACCGCGCCCACGGTGATCAGGTTGGGCAGTTGGAAGCCGGCGGGGATGTACTCGGCGAAGTCGGCGCTGTTGTCCTCGTTGCCCGAGCCG
>CAZAIR010000153.1:0-7230 GCA_964485225.1 uncultured Burkholderiaceae bacterium | reverse complement strand
TGGGGTACATCTTGATCTTGACGTCCAGCACCGTGGTCAGGCCGCCCAGGCCTTGCGCGCCAATGCCCAGCGCGTTGACCTTTTCGTAGAGCTCGATGCGCAGCTCCTCGATCTTGTTGCTGGGTCCGCGCGCCAGCAACTCGAACATGTCGATCGGCTCCATCAGGCTTTGCTTGGCAATCAGCATCGCCTTCTCGGCCGTGCCGCCCACGCCAATGCCCAGCATGCCCGGCGGGCACCAGCCGGCGCCCATCTCGGGCACGGTGTTCAGCACCCAGCTGACGAGGTCGTCGCTGGGGTTCATCATCTTGAACTTGCTCTTGTTCTCGCTGCCGCCGCCCTTGGCGGCCACGTCCACGCTGACCTTGTTGCCTGGCACCAAGCGCATGTTGATCACGGCCGGCGTGTTGTCCTTGGTGTTCTTGCGGGTGAACAGCGGGTCGTCCAGCACGCTGGCGCGCAGCTTGTTGTCGGGGTTCAGGTAGCCGCGGCGCACGCCTTCGTTGATGGCGTCTTCGATGCCGCCGGGGAAGCCCTCGAAGCGGCAGTCCATGCCGATCTCGAGGAACACGTTGACGATGCCGGTGTCTTGGCAGATCGGGCGGCGGCCTTCAGCGCACAGGCGGCTGTTGGTCAAGATCTGCGCGATGGCGTCTTTGGCGGCCGGACTGGCTTCGCGCTCATAGGCGCGCGCCAAGTGGCTGATGTAGTCGGCTGGGTGGTAGTAGCTGATGTACTGCAGGGCGGCGGCGACCGATTCAACGAGGTCGTCGTGGCGGATGGTGGTGGTCATGGGGCGCTCCGGGTGAAGCAAAAAGTGTAGTGATGCGGCGCGCGCTGGCGCACCATCAGCTCAGCGTGGTGTCGCTGCGTTCGGGCGCCACGCAGGGCAGGCGCAGGGTCATCAAGGTTCCGCGGCCGGGTTCGCTGCTGACTTCGATCTGCCCGCCCAGCATCTGCGTCACGATGGTGTGCACGATGTGCATCCCCAGGCCCGTGCCGCCTTGGCCGAGCTTGGTGGTGAAGAAGGGGTCGAACATGCGGCGGCGCACCTCTTCCGACATGCCAGCGCCGTCGTCACGCACCGAGAGCTGCACCCAGTTGGGGTAGCTGGGGTCGGCGCGGCAGCTGACGGTGGCGGTGCCGTGGTCGCGGCCGTCAAAACCGTGCACCAGGGCGTTGATCAGCAGGTTGGTCAGGGCTTGGCCCAGTGCGCCAGGGAAGCTGTTGAGCATCAGGTCAGCAGCCAGGTCGGTTTTGATTTGGTAGGGCGTGTTCTTGTAGCGCGGCTCGACCATCACCAGCACATCGCTGACCACCTGCGCCAGGTCAAAGCTGCGCCGTGCATCGCTGGTTTGATCGACCGCCACCTGCTTGAAGTCGCGCACCAGGTCAGCCGCCTTGCGCACATTGCGCAGCAAGATGTCCTGGCCACGGCGCGTGTCGGTCACCAAGGCTTCGAGCAAGCTGCGGCGCATGGGTTGGCCACTGCTCATCATGGTGGACAGCTCACCCCAGCGGTCTTCCAGGGCGGTCACCACGGTGAGCGCGTTGCCCAGGGGCGTGTTCAGCTCATGGGCCACGCCGGCCACCAATCGGCCGAGTGAAGCGAGTTTTTCCGATTCCACCAGCTCCCGCTGGGCGTTTTTCAATTGCGCGAGCGCCAGCTTCAGCTCGTCGTTCGAGGTGGTGAGCTCTGAGGTGCGCTGAGCCACCTGTTCTTCCAGGGTGCTGGCGTGCTGGCGCAGCCGGTCGAAGGCTTCCAGCAGGGCCTTGCGCATGCGCTCCATGGCCTCGCTCACCTTGCCGATTTCATCGTTGCCCCCGTGGGGCAGTGGTCGGTCCAAATGACCAGCACCCAGCGCGGCCGCGGCGGCGGCCAAGCGCTCCATGGGGCGCAGCACGCGGCGGCGCAGCATCCAGGTGATGACGCCCATCGACATGGCGGCCAGCAGCAGGGTGCGTGCGGCTTGCTTCCAAAGGTCGGCCTGCGCGCGCAACAGCAAGGGCTGGGCCGTCATGGTGAGGGTGAGCTTGCCGATCTCGCGCCCCTCGCGGGTGATGGGCACGGTCTCCGTCAGCGACAAGGCGAGCTGCGTGTTGTCTCGCGTCAGCCGCACCAGGGGTTCGCTGTTGCTGGCGTCGCGCACCAGCACTTCGACGTAGCGCTGGTCAGCGAACTGCGCGTCCAACAAAGGCTTGGCCAGTTCGGGTGAGACCTGCCACAAGGGCTCCACCATGGACAGCGCCAGCACGCGGGCGTTCAGGGCGACCTCGTTCTTCAGGCTTGCCATGGCCTCTTCGCGCACCCTTTGCTGCTCAATCAGCAGCAAAACGGCCCCCGGGCCCACGAGCCCGAGCAACAGGGCCAGGCTCACGGCCCAGCTTAGAGATGTGGTGAATCGCAGCACGGACAGGGTTTAGCAGCCCAGCTTGGGCGTGCTGACACGGGGATACCCGAAGCCTCGAGTATCAAGCCCGTGAAATGTCCTTGTGATGACCCCTCGTTGATCCGGCTGGACAGTGCGCGCTGGGCCGGTTGAGGCCTTGCGCGGCGAGCAGCTTCAGGGCTTGAGTGCCCAGACCTTCACGCCCCAGGGCGCCAGGCGCCCACTGGCGGCTTGGGGGTTGGCGAACAGCAGCTCCGTCAGGGCTTCCGTGCGCTGCAGGGCTTGGTTCTGCCCGCTGTAGTTCAGGGCCACCAACACCGCCTCGTTGCCTGTGCGGCGCACAAAGCTCAGCACAGGCCCCTGCACTTCCACGGCTTCGTAGCTGCCGCTGCGCAAAGCCGCGTGCGCTTTGCGCAGGGCAATCAGGCCTTTGTAGTGGTGGAACAGCGAGCCGGGCGTGGCCCGCTGGGCCTCGGCGTTGTGGGTGGCCGCGTTGGGGGCGCTGGCGCGGTAAGGCGACTTGGCGGTACTGAACCCTGCATTGGGCTGGCCAGCGCTCCAGCTCATCGGGCCACGGATGGGGCCGTCGCCGCTCAGGTTCATCAAGCCGCCTTGCCCGATTTCCTCACCGTAATAGATGAACGGGATGCCGGGCTGCAGTAGGTAGCTGGCGGCAGCGAGCTTGTATTTGGCCTCGTCGCCCTTCAGTTGATCCCAGATGCGGTGGCCGGCAAAGATGTCGTGGTTGGCCAGCATGGTGGCCATGCGGTGGGGGCGCGTCTTGAAGAAATCGCCCACCTTCTGCACGTTGCGCGTCACCTCCTCGGGGGTGCTGCCCTTGAGGGCTTCCATGATGGCGCGCTCCAGGCCGAAGGCGAAGGCGCTGCCGCACACATCCTCGCTGCTGTAGGCCTGCGGCTCGGCGGTGGCTTCGCACACGGTGTAGCGGTTGGGGTAGCTGCTGATCAGCTCGTAGAACTGCTTGGTCAGCCGCCGGCTCTCTGGCTGGTCGTTCCATGCGCTGGCGCTGTTCTCGACCAGGTGCGGCACGGCGTCGAGGCGGAACCCGTCCAGCCCGCGGTTGAGCCAGAAGCGCAGGTTGTCCTCATGCCAGCGCACCACGGCGGGGTTCTTCAGGTTGAAGTCGGGCATGTGCGGCCCGAAGGTGCCGAAGTAAAACTCTTGCGAGCCCGGCGGGGCCAGCGGCATGTCCTTGACCTCGCCGGTCCAAGTCCAGGGTTGTTGACCGGTCCAGTACCAGGGGTACTTGCCCCAGATGTCCCAGCCGGCGGGTGCGGTTTCGCTCCAGACGTACCAGTCGCGGTACGGGCTGTCGGTGGCGCTCTTCGCTTGCAGGAACGTGGGGTGGGCCCAGCTGCCGTGGTTCACCACGTAGTCAATGATGACGCCCATGCCTCGCCGGTGGGCTTGGCGCAGCAGCTCATCAAAGTCGGCCAGGGTGCCGTAGTCGGCCTCGATGTCGCGGAAGTTGGTGGTCGCGTAGCCGTGATCGCGGTCCTTGCTCTGCGTGACGGGCATCAGCCACAGGCCGGTCACGCCCAGGTCTTGCAGGTAATCGAGCCGGCTGATGAGGCCGCGCAAATCGCCTTTGCCGTCGCCGTTGCTGTCTTGGTAGGCGCGCACGAAGATTTCCATGAACACCCCGCGCGACCAGTCGGTCGACAGGCCGTTGACGGTGGGCTTGGCGACCACCGGGCCGATGTCCACCGGCGCGCGGGCCGTCACGGGCTCAGCCGGCGTGGGGGCTGGCGCGGTGGCGCAGCCGGCCAGCGCCAAAGCGCACAGCAAGGGTGTCAGGCGGCGAAAGTTCATGGCTTGATGGCGTAGACGGTGGTGCTTTGGGCGGAAGGTGTCAGCGAGACGCGGCCTTGGGCATCGGCCGTCACCTCGGCAGTGGCCCCCAATGTGCCCGAAATGGGCTGCAAAACGGCATTGGCGGGGGCGCCTGTCACGGTCAGGTTCCCGGCGGTGCGCCCGGTGTGGATGACAACCAGCAGCCGCTCGGCCCCCAGCACGCGCCAGTAAGCCAGCGTGCCACCGCTGGTTTGGCCCTGCTCCATCGTGCCTTTGGCCAGAGCGGGGCGGCTGTTGCGCAGGGCCAGCAGGGCTTTGTAGTGGTTGAGCAGCGATCCTGGATCGGCCGTTTGCAGTGCCACATTGGCGGTGCGGCTGTTGCCAGCCAGTGCCCGGTAGGGCGCGCGGGTGCTGAAGCCGGCGTGTGTCGGGTCAGCGGTCCAACTCATGGGGCTGCGCAGCTTGGGATCGCCGCTCAGGCCGGCGCCGTTGCTCATGCCCACCTCTTCACCGTAGTAGATGAAAGGCGTGCCCACGCGCAGCAGGCTCAAGCTGGCGGCCACCTTCATCGCGCCCAGCTCACCCGCCAGCTGGGTGCCCACGCGTTCGCCGGCGAACTCATCGTGGTTGCTCAAGAACGGGCTCAAGCCCGCAACCGGCGTTTGGGCCAGGCGATTGAGCGCGGCAGCGTCGCTGTTGCGGGCCGCGTTCACCAGGTCGTACTGCGACCCAAAGGCAAACGCCCGTCCGCAGGCTGGTGCGTAGGTGGCGGGTGCATCGGGTGCCTCACACACCACCAGGCGCTTGCTGTAGGTGTTGATGAGGGCCGTGATGTCGCGCATCAGGTTCACGCTCTCAGGCTGGTTGTTCCAGGCTGTTGGGCCGTTCTCGATCAGCAAGCCGGTGGCGTCGAAGCGGAAGCCACTCACGCCGCGGTTGAGCCAGAAGCGCAGGTTGTTTTGGTGGAAGGCCAGCACATCGGGGTTGCGCAGGTTCCAGTCGGGCATTTGGTCCCAGAACGGCGCGTAGTAAGCGCCCGTGGCCGCGCTGCGCCAGGGGTTGCCGCCGAACACGCTCCAGCCGGCGGGCACGCTGGCTTGCCAGACGTACCAGTTGCGGAAGCTGTTGGTGGTGTCCAGCCGCGAGGCGCCAAACAGCGGGTGCTGTGCGGCGCTGTGGTTGATCACGTAGTCCAGGATCACGCCCATGCCGCGCGCCTGGGTTTGGCGGATCAGTTCGTCCATGTCGGCCAAGGTGCCGTAGGCGGTTTCCACGCCGCGGTAGTTGGTGACCGCGTAGCCGTGGTCACCGTCCTGGCTGCTGTTGATGGGCATGAGCCACAGGCCGCGCACGCCCAGGCTTTGCAGGTAGTCCAAACGGCTGATGAGGCCGCGCAGGTCGCCAATGCCATCGCCGTCGCTGTCTTGGTAGCTGCGCACGAAGATTTGCTGGATGGCGCCATGCTGCCAGTCGGCGTCCAGGGGGCTGCCAGGGTCGGCGGCGGGCACGGCACTCAAATCCACGCCGGCTGGTGTGGGGGTCGGGGCCGGCGCTGGTGGCGGGGGCGGGGGCGGCGGCGGCGTGACGGGGGGCGCCGGGGGCGCTGGCGGCACGGGTGCCGGCGCAGTGCCACCGCCACCGCCACCGCAGGCTTGCAGGATGAGGGAGAGGCTCAATGCCAGCGCCAAGCGCCAGCCATGCAAGGGTTTGGACATGGTCTGTAGGAAAGCTACGTTGTTGCTTTTCAGTATCCCCGGCAAAAATGCCCTTGTGTTCATAGGGCTTGTCAGTACATGCCCGGGGTGCGACTTGGGCATGATGTAGTTTTGTTTCATTTGTGAACGGGGTCAGAGATGGGTTTCAAGCGCACGTGGGGCTGGTCTTTGGGTTGGATGGCGGTGCTGGGCAGCATGGCGGTGCAGGCCCAAACGGCGGCCCAAGCGCTGCCGCTGGCGGCCTGCGACGAGGCCCAGCACAGCCATGCCACGCCCTTGGGTGTCCCTCAGGCCGCCGTGCTGCCCGCACAAGCCCTGTGGGTGGATGCCGAGCGCTTGCGCTGGCCCGGTGCGGCCCCTGAGGCGCGCTACCGCCTGTTGCACAGCCTGGCCGGCGGCATCAGTGCCACGGTGGGGGCGGTGCCCAGCGGCTTTGAGCGCAGCGTGGCCCTGCTGCCCAGCGCGGCAGCGCTGCCGGCCGCCTTCAATTGGCTGGCGCCGGGGGCCACCCTGGCTTTGGCCGAGCCCATGGCGCGGGCGCAGCGCATCGCGCTGGCCCAAGGGCAGCTCCTGCTTGTGGCCGAAGACGCGCAAGGCCGTGTGCTGGCCGCCACCCGCATCCAGTCACCCGGTGCCCTGGATGCCTTGTTTGCCGATGCGGCCGAGCCCCTGGCCTTCGGCGCCATGCCCACGCCCCAGGGCACCACCGGTCGCGTGTGGGCCCCCACCGCGCGCCATGTGTCGGTGTGCCTGTACCCCAACGCAGGGGCCGCACCCACAGCACGCATCCCCGCCGAATGGGATGCCGCCAGCGGCGCCTGGCGCTGGCAACACGCGAGCGACCTCAGTGGCCAGTTCTACACCTACGTGGTGGAGGTCTGGGTCGACGGCCCAGGCTGGGTGCGCCAGCGCGTGACCGACCCTTACTCGGTCGCTCTGGGTGCCAACTCGCGCCGCACGGCCATCGTGGACCTGAACGACCCGCGCACCCAGCCCCCGGGCTGGACCGCGCCCACCGGCGTGCGCGAAATCAAGCGCCTGAACGAGATGGTGGTCTACGAGTTGCACGTGCGCGATTTCTCGCGCGACGACCCCACCGTGCGGCCCGCCTGGCGCGGCAAGTACCCCGCCTTCATGGAGCGCAACAGCCAGGGCATGCGCCACCTGCGCGACCTGGCCCGCGTGGGCGTGACCGACATCCACCTGCTGCCCGTGTTCGACCTGGCCACCGTGCCCGAGAAAGGCTGCGTCGAGCCCAAGCTGCCCAAAGCCCCGCCCAACAGCCCGCTGCAGCAAGCCGCCGTGATGGC
>CAZAIR010000152.1:0-7247 GCA_964485225.1 uncultured Burkholderiaceae bacterium | reverse complement strand
ACCTTCAAGAAGGGCACGACGCCTTGGCTCTCGCCGTTGGTGCCCTTGATGTGGCTGCCCAGGGCGCGCACCGGGGTCCAGTCGTTGCCCAAGCCGCCGGCGTACTTGCTCAGCAGCGCGTTTTCCTTGATGGCTTCGTAAATGCCGTCGAGGTCGTCGGCCACCGTGGTCAGGTAGCAGCTGGACAGCTGCGAACGCAGCGTGCCGCTGTTGAACAGCGTGGGCGTGCTGCTCATGAAGTCAAAGCTCGACAGGACTTCGTAGAACTCGATGGCGCGGGCTTCGCGGTCGATCTCGTTCAGCGCCAGGCCCATGGCCACGCGCATGAAGAAGGCCTGCGGCATTTCGATGCGGGTCTTCTTGATGTGCAGGAAGTAGCGGTCGTACAGCGTCTGCAGGCCGAGGTAGTCGAAGGCCAAATCGCGTTCGCTCTTCAAAGCGGCGGCCAGCTTGGCCAGGTCGTACTGGGCCAGGCGGGGGTCGAGCAGCTCGGCGTCGACGCCCTTCTTGATGAACTTCGGGAAGTATTCGACGTAGGCGGCACCGGCCTCGGCTTGCGTGACTTCCCGGCCCAGGATTTCCTTGCGGATGGTGTGCATCAGCAGGCGGGCGGTGGCGCGGGTGTAGCCCGGCTCGCGCTCGATCAGGGTTCGGGCCGACAGGATGGCAGCCTTGTAGACCTCTTCCAGTGGCACGCCGTCGTACAGGTTGCGCTGGGTTTCGGCCAGGATGGGGTCGGGGCGCACGTCGGCGCCGAGGTCGGCGCAAGCGGCGGCGATCACCGACTGCAGGGCGACCAGATCCAGCGGGCGGCGCTGGCCGTTGTCGAGCACCGTGAGGCTGCTGACCGCCGGGGCGGCCACGGGCGCTTCGCCCTTGGCGGCGCGCTCGGCGCTGCGGCGCTCGCGGTACAGCACGTAGGCGCGGGCGATTTCATGGTGGCCACCGCGCATCAGCGACAGCTCGACGTGGTCTTGCACGTCTTCGATGTGGAAGGTGCCGCCGCCCGGGCGCGAGCGCAGCAAGGCGCGCACCACGGATTCGGTCAGACCGTCGACGGTCTCGCGCACGCTGGCCGAAGCCGCGCCTTGCGCACCGTGCACGGCCAAGAAGGCCTTCATCAGGGCGACAGCGATCTTGCTCGGCTCAAACGACACCACGGCGCCGTTGCGGCGAATGATTTGGTACGCCTGGTAGGCGCTGGGCGTGCTGGTCACGTCGGTCGCGTGCGCGGCCAAACGGGGTTGCGAGGACGCTTCGGCGCTGCCGCTGAGAACACTGTGCATGGAACTACCTTGATGAGAGAAATGAGACCAATGCGCCGCGTGAGTGGCGCACCAGGGCAGTGAGTGGGCTGGGAACAATCAACAAAAACAAGACCTTGGCGGCCATGCGACGCGTCCCGGCGTGGGGTCGCGCGGCGGTTGTCAGGGGTGGCGCAGAGGGACCAAGGCGCACACCAAAAAACTGCAACTGCACTGCTTGTCGTCTGGGCGTCAGGATATCACGAGCCACTATATCTAGGGGTATCTAGCCCTTCAAGCAACTAGCGCTAGCGTGTTTCCCCCTTGACAAGCCCAAAACCCGTGCGCACGGCGAGCGGCTTCCCAGCGCACCCTCTAAGCCGCCTGCCGCCCCCTTACCGGCACGCTCAAGGTGCGTCCGGGAACCAGCGGGGCGACCAGCGAAGGCGGCGCTTCAATGCGCGCCAGTCAAAGCCTTCACCGGGATCGCCTTTGCGCCCAGGGGCGATGTGCTCGTGGCCGGTGATGGCGCGCAGCGGCTGGTCTTGGCGCAGGGCGCGCAAAAGGCTCGCCAGGCTGCGGTACTGGGCTGGCTCGAAGGTGAGGCCCTCCAGACCTTCCAGCTCGATCCCGACACTGAAGTTGTTGCAGTCACTGCGCCCCTGGAACGCGGACGCGCCTGCATGCCAAGCACGGCGATGGGTGGACACGAACTGCACACACTCCCCATCACGGCGGATGAAAAAGTGCGCGCTAACTTGGACGCCGGCCAGCCCCATCAGGGCCGGGTTGCGCTGGGTGTCGAGTCGGTTAAGGAAAAAGTCTTCGACTTCAGGGCCACCGTAAACCCCCGGCGGCAGGCTGATGCTGTGAAGCACCACCAGATCCACGACCTCGCCTTCAGGCCTCGGCCCGTGATTGGGCGAGGGGCTGTGGCGCGCACCTGACCACCAACCTTCGCACCAAGCACCAGCAACGGGTGGCACGACTCAGTCCCCCTCGCCCACCGTGATGCCCAAGCGGGCCATGCGGTAGCGCATCTGCCGCAGCGACAGGCCCATGCTGGCACCGGCCGCCGTGCGGTTGAAGCGGTGCGCGGCCAGCGCCCGTTCCAGCACCTGACGCTCAACCTGATCGAGGTAAGCCGCAAGGTCGGCCGGCAGTGGCTCTTGCGGGGCTTGAGGGGACACGGAGGCCGCCATCGGCTCGGTCGCTGGCATGGCGCCAAAACCGGAATCGTCAAAACCGACCGCGTCGGGCAGGTCCAAATCGGCTGCATCCAGCTGAGCGGCGCCGCTCAGCGCCAGGGCACGGTGCAACAAGTTCTCCAGCTCGCGCACATTGCCAGGGAAGCCGTAAGCACACAGCCGCCTGAGAGCAGCAGGCGTGAGCTGCGGCACAGGCTCCACGCCAGCATCGGCGGCGATGCGCTTGAGCAAGGCGTGGCTGATGTCGCCCAGATCTTCCAAGCGCTCTCTCAGGGGTGGCACGCGGATCTGGATCACATTCAGCCGGTAGAACAAGTCCTGTCGGAAGCGTCCCGCCGCGACCTCGGCCGCCAAGTCTTTGTGCGTGGCACTGAGCAAACGCAAATTGACTGGCACCTCGGCCATGGCACCCACCGGACGCACTGCACGCTCCTGAATGGCGCGCAGCAACTTGCTCTGCATGGCCAGTGGCAACTCGCCGATCTCGTCGAGGAACAAGGTGCCGCCTTGGGCGGCTTGGAAGAAGCCCTCACGGTCTTCGGCAGCGCCGGTGAACGCCCCTTTGCGGTAACCGAAGAACTCTGCTTCCAGCAGCAACTCGGGGATGGCGCCACAGTTGACAGCCACGAAGGGGCCACTGGCTCGCGCACCCTGGCCGTGCACAGCCCTCGCCACAAGCTCCTTGCCGGTACCGCTTTCGCCCTGCAGCAGCACCGGCGCCATGGACCGGGCCACCTTGTCAATCAGGCCGCGCACTTGCTGCATGGCCGCGGAGCGACCAGCCAAGCGCGCCAGCGCCGGCCCCACCGAGAGGCTGGCGGCGCTGGTCGCCAATCCTGGCTCCGCGGCAACTGCCGGGGCGCGCGCGCGGTTGCCCGAGCTGGCGCTTGGGCGCGAAACGTCGCGCCCGGCCGCCGTGGCCACTACGCTGCGGAACTGCCGCAAGTCAACCGGCTTGGTCAAGTAATCGAAGGCACCAGCCTTCAGCGCCTCCACGGCGTTCTCGGCCGAGCCATGGGCAGTGATGACCACCACCCGCTCACGGCGACCGGCTTGCTCCAGCCAGGCCAAGATATCCAGGCCACTGCCATCCGGTAGTCGCATGTCGCTGATCACCGCACCGAAATTCTCGGCCTGCAGCAGGGCCAAGGCCTCGCTCACACAGCCCGCGCTCACCAACTCGTAGCCCTCGCGCAGCAAGGTCAGCTCGTAAAGGGTGCGAAGGTCGGGCTCGTCATCGATGACAAGCAAGCGTTCAGCCGAGGTCATGGGGCAGATTCTGCGCGGGAGCGCGACGCAAGGTGATGGCAAAGGCGACCACCGCTTGGCCATCCACGGTTTGCGGTTGGTAATCGATGCGGGCGCCGTAGCGCTCACACAGCTCGCGGCAGATGGTCAAGCCAAGACCTGTGCCTCGGCTGCGCGTGGAATAGAACGGCTCAAACAGGTGGCGCTCTACTTCAGGGCCCAGCAAAGGACCTGGGTTGGCCACCATCAAGCGCTGATGCTGGGCGTCGGTTGCATCCAACTGCACCAACACCCAGGGCACTGCGACGCCGGCTTGCTGCGCATGGCGCCAAGCGTTGTCCAGCAGGTTGATCAGCACGCGGCGCAGGTGGTCGGGATCGAACAAGACCGCGCCCAAGCCTTCAGGCAACGATTGGCGCAAGCTTGGCGTGATCAGGTCAGCTTGGGTGCGCACCCAGTCGGCACAGACCTCAGCGGCAAAGGATGCGGCGTCGATCGGCGGGGGATCACCCACCACCGGTGCCGACAGCAAGGCCACCTCGTCGACGATACGCTGCAGGCGCTTGACGTTGCTTTCCACCATCGCCACCAAGCGGGCGGCGCCGGGGTCGGCCACCATGTCTTCGCCCAACAAGGCGTTGGCCTGCGAGATGGCCGACAAAGGGTTGCGGATCTCGTGCGCAATGCTCGCTGACATGCGTCCCATGCCGGCCAGCTTTTCCTGGCGCGCGCGGGCCACCAGCGTGGCGCGGTCTTCCAGCAGCAAAAGGCACAGGTCTTCGGTGGTATCGCCGTCGCGGCTGCGGATGAAGCGCATGCGCATGCGCAGGTGGCGCGGAGGCCCGGGATCGAAGCGCAGCACGGCATCGGCGCGATCGTTACCTTGAGGGCTGCGCTCCCAACTGGCGTCCACCGCATCGGCCAAGTCCGCCCAGGCGGCCACGCCGCGCAAACCAAACACCCCACCCCCCGCCTCACCCAACAGGCTGCGTGCCGCCGGGTTGGCCGCCCGCACTTGGCCCGACCGATCGACCACCAGCACGCCTTCACGCAACTCATCGATCACCAGTTGATTCAGCATGGATTGCTGGCGCGCAAATGCCATGCTGCCGCGCGCAGCACGCTGCTCGCCCACCAAACGGTCGGCCAACTCGGCGGCCAGCCAAGCCACCAAAAAGTAACCCACGCCCGACAGCCCGGCCGCCGTCAAGCGCCCCGACCAATCGGCTCCCAGCACATCGGAAACCACCACGCTGGCCAACATGCCCAGCGTCGCCAAGGCAGCTGCCCCCAAACCAGCCACGCGCGGTGCCAGCACCCCACTCATCAGCACCGGCAGGATGAACAGCGCCGCAAACGGGATGGCCGAACCCGGCTCCAGCACTTGCAGCAGGGCAATCACGATCAGATCGAGCCCGATGCTGAACCACCAGCGCCAGCCGTTCATCGCCGACAAACTCTGCGGGTTCGCACCCCGCTGCCAGCTCGGCAGGGTGGCATGCAGGGATGCCGCGGCCGCGTAGGCCAGACTCACGGCCAAGCCCCAGCCCGGTGGAGAGCCCGTCACCACCGCGCCCACCACCAGCGCACCCACCACCGTCAGAGCCACCAGCGCTCGCGCGGCCAAGAAGGCGCGGTAAAGCCGCGCAAACGTCGCATCACCCTCCGGCGGCTCAGCCGGCCGGAAGAAGCGACTGTCGCTAGCCGCCCTCACTCGGGATGCCGCTGCTCAAACAGTTGGCGATGCGGCGCGCCGCAGAAGTGCCCGCCACGGCCGGGCAGGGCCTGACCCGCCGGCACATGCACCCCGCACTCGGCGCAGCGCACCATCGCTTCAGGGCTGTGCGCCTTCGGGGGCGGCGCGGCTTCGGGCGCCGCCCGCCGGGCGCTGGGGCGACGCAGCCACCACCACAGCAACAACCCCACCACCAAGGCCAACAACAGCACGCGCAACATCGTCAGACCACCCGGTGCAACAGCACCTGCAACACAAACCGAGACCCCACGTACGAGAGCAGCAACAGCGCGCTGCCCAGGTACACCCAGCGCACCGCCTGACGCCCGCGCCACCCCAACCAGCGCCGGCCCATCAACAGGCAAGCTAACACCAGCCAAGACAAAACCGAGAAGACGGTTTTGTGATCCCACTGCCATACGGGGGCGAACCAAGCACCCAGCAACACGGCAGCACCCAAAACACCCACACCAGCGCCCACAAACTGGAAGGTCAGGCGCTCCAGCCGCAGCAAAGGCAGGCCCACCATGGGCACCCCGCCACCGCGCAAGCTGGCCTCCACCCGCTGCATCAACCAGGCATGCACCAAGGCCGCACCCACCAGACCATAGGAAGCCAAGCCCAGCACCCAATGCAAGGGCGCCCAAGGTGAGCTGGCTTGGTGCAGTTGGCCCGGCAAGGCCCAGGCCAGCAGCACCGCCGCCATGGCCACGGCCGCTAGCGGCCGGCGCAGCGGGGCCAGCGGCAACAGCCGCCCCTCCAGCATCACCACGGCCAACACCAGCCACAGGGTGAGCGACAAGGCCGGTGCGAAGCCAAAACGCGCGCCCGCCCCGGCCAGACCCACACCGCCGATGTCCACCACCAGCGCCAGGCCATGCAGCGCCCAGCCGGCCCACAGCGCGGGCACCCAGCGTTGCTGTGGCGCACCCCACGCGGCGAGCCCGTAGGCCAGCAAAGCCAGGGCGCTGAAAACAGTCAACATAGACGGGCTCGGGCCTTCCCTAAAATCGGTCAATCTAGTTTACGGGTGCCCCTTCCTGCGAAGGCGGGTGCCAACAGCCAACATGGCTTCCACACTCTCTGACCGCCTGAGCCGGTTGGTCAAGACGATGCGCGGCCAAGCGCGCATCACCGAATCCAATGTGCAAGACATGCTGCGCGAAGTGCGCATGGCCTTGCTGGAAGCCGACGTCGCACTGCCCGTCGTGCGCGACTTCGTGGCGCGCGTCAAAGACAAAGCGCTGGGCACCGAGGTTGTGGGCTCCTTGTCGCCCGGCCAGGCCCTGGTCGGCATCGTGCACAAAGAGCTGGCCCGCACCATGGGCGAGGTCGACGAAGCTGGCCAACTCAAGCCCGGCGCCAGCGACATCAACCTGGCCGCGCAGCCGCCCGCCGTGATCTTGATGGCCGGCCTGCAAGGCGCCGGCAAGACCACCACCACCGCCAAGCTGGCCAAGCACCTGATCGAGCGGCGCAAGAAGAAGGTGCTGACGGTCAGCGCCGACGTCTACCGCCCGGCGGCCATCGAGCAGCTGAAGACGGTGACGCGCCAGGCCGGCGCCGAATGGTTCCCGAGCGAGCCCGGCCAGAAGCCGCGCGACATCGCCGCCGCCGCGCTGGACCACGCCAGGCGCCACTACTTCGACGTGCTGCTGGTGGACACCGCCGGCCGCCTGGCCATCGACGAAGCCCTGATGGCCGAGATCCGCGAACTGCACGCCCAGCTGCAGCCGGTGGAGACCCTGTTCGTGGTGGACGCCATGCAGGGCCAGGACGCGGTGAACACCGCCAAGGCCTTCAAGGACGCGC
>CAZAIR010000151.1:0-7290 GCA_964485225.1 uncultured Burkholderiaceae bacterium | reverse complement strand
AGATGCGCGAGGCGCTCAACGGCTTCGTCATCCGCGGCATCAGCAGCAACATCCCTTTCCAGGCGGCGCTCCTGGCGCACCCCGATTTCCAGTCGGGCAACTTCGACACCGGCTTCATCGCCCGCCAATGGCCCAGCGGCTTCAAGGCCGAGTCGGTCACCCACGACGACCCTGACTTTCTGGTGGCGCTGGCGGCCTTTGTGCGCCGCAAAACGCGCGAGCGCGCGGCGGGCATCAGCGGCCAGTTGGCTGGACATGAAGTCGGCCTGGACAACAAGGCCGTGGCGTTGACCCACCTGGGCGAAGGCAACACGCTGCGACAGCGGGTTCGCGTCACTGAGGTGGCTGGCCGTCCTGGCGTGGCGCAGATCGCGGTGGAAGGGGGGCGCACCTACGACATCGAGTGCCACTCCCGCTTGCTGGATGTGCGCTTGGTCGGCACGGTCAATGGTCGCCCATTTGTGGCTCAAGTTGAGCGTGGCACGGCCAAAAACCCGCTGGCCTATCGCCTGCAGCACAACGGCCGGGCGGTGGAGATCACCGTGCTGCGCCCTCGGCATGCCGAGCTGCAAGCCCTGATGCCCTACAAGGCACCGCCCGACACCAGCGCCTTCCTGCTGTCGCCCATGCCGGGCCTGCTGGTGCATGTGGCCCCCAGCGTGGGCCAGAAGGTGCAGGCGGGTGAGCGCTTGGTGGTAATCGAAGCCATGAAGATGGAGAACGTGCTGGTGGCGCCTCAGGACGTGGTGGTGGCTGAGGTGCTGGCGAAGGCGGGCGAGTCCTTGAGCGTGGACCAGCCCATCTTGAGGTTCGAGCGGTGACCGAAATCGACGCACGCCGCCGTGCCTTGGCCGGCGGTTTGCTGGGCGCGGCCGCCTTGGCCGCTTGCTCAGCGCAACAGCCCGGTGTCAGCGCTGTGGCGGCCCCTGTGCTCAGCCCAACGACCGCACCTCGTCCAGGCTTTCGCCTGGTGTTTGGCTCTTGTGCTGACCAAAACCGACCCCAGCCTGTGTGGGCCGCCGTAGCGGCTGAGCACGCTGACCTGTTGCTGCTTGGCGGTGACAACGTCTATGCCAGCAAGGCGCCCTGGAGCCTGGAGCAGTTGCAAGCTGCCTATGCCGCCCAGGCCCAAGTGCCAGGCTTTGCGCCGCTGCTGGATGGCCCGCTCATGGCGATTTGGGATGACCACGACTACGGCGCCAACGACGGTGGCGTTGAGTTCGCAGGCAAGGTCGCGTCGAAGGAGGCCTTTTTGAGCTTCTTCAAGGTGCCCGCCAACGACCCCCGCCGTCAGCGTGAAGGCCTGTACGAGGCCCGCACCTTCGGGCCGCCGGGGCAACGTGTGCAGGTCATCGTGCTGGACACCCGCTGGTTCCGCAGCCCTTGGCGCGCCACTTCCTTGTGGAACGCCAAAGGCCGGGAGCGCTACGAAGCTGACCCTGACCCCAGCAAGACCATCCTCGGTTCCACCCAGTGGGCCTGGCTGGAGGCACAACTGCAGCAGCCGGCCGAGGTGCGCATCGTCTACAGCAGCATCCAGGTGCTGGCACTGGGTCATGGCTTTGAGCGCTGGGGGCTCATCCCTCCTGAGCGCGAACGCCTGTTGCAACTGCTGGCCCGAGCCAAAGACCGCGCCACCGTGTTGCTCAGTGGCGACCGCCATATCGGCGCCCTGTACGAAGAAGGCGATGGGTTGCCGCGCGCCTTGTTGGAGCTGACCAGCAGCGGTCTGAGCCATGCCTGGGCCAACGCCAATGAAGATGACACCAAGCGCTTGGGTGATCTGGTGCGCTTGAACCACTACGGCGCGGTTGACATCGATTGGGCTGCTCAAAGCCTGACCCTGCGCTTGAACGGGGAGCAGGGGCAGCCTTTGCTGCAGCACCGCCTGCCTTTGTCGGCATGAGCGTGGCCATCGTCGGTGCCGGCGTGGCCGGCACGGCGACGGCCATTGGCCTGGCCAGATTGGGGCTGTCGGTCACCCTGTTCGAGACCGTGCCTGAACCTCAGCCCATTGGCGCCGGTCTGCTGCTGCAGCCTACCGGTCAGCGTGTGCTGGCAGATCTCGGCTTGCTGCCCACGGCGCTGGCTCATGGCGCCCGATTGGACCGCTTGTATGGCGACACCGCCGAGGGTCGCCCGGTCCTGAACATGCGCTACAGCCGTTTCGCTCCTGGCGCCTTCGGCCTGGGTTTGCAGCGCGGCGCCTTGATGGGTCTGCTGTGGCAAGCGGCGCGGGAGGCGGGCATCGACTGGCGCTGCGGCGTGGCCATCGAGGGGCTGGCGCAAGGCCCGCAAGGCGTGCAGCTGCACGATGCCGGTGGCGCGGCGCACGGCCCTTTTGACGCGGTGTTGGTGGCTGACGGCAGCTTCTCGCGCCTGCGCAACCACCTGGGCTGGGCGCGGCGGGCTCGAGTGTTCCCTTTCGGCGCGCTGTGGACCGTCTTGCCGCAGGCCAGCGGCCTGCCAGACATCGAGCTGCGCCAGCGCTTCCGCGCCGCCCGCGAAATGATCGGCCTGATGCCCGTGGGACGCGCCTGGGGCAGTGAGCCCGGCAGCACCGGCGGCGTCAACCTGTTTTGGAGCCTGCCGCTGGCCGAGATGCCGAACCTGCAGCAGCTCGATCTGGCGCAGTGGAAGCAACCGCTGCTGCGCCTGTTGCCCGAGGTGGCGCCCCTGCTGGACGGCCTGACCGACCCGCTGCAGCTGCGCCCCGCGCGCTACGCCGACGTGCGCCTGCACACCCAGCACCAAGGCCGGGTACTGATGCTGGGCGACTCAGCCCACGGCATGAGTCCGCAGCTGGGGCAGGGCGCCAACATGGCGCTGATCGACGCGCACGTGCTCGCCAGTTGCTGGCGTGCCGAGGCTGCTGGGGGTTCAGGCTGGCCCGCTGTGTTCGCGCGCTTCACCCGCACCCGCCGCGCGCACATCCGCTACTACGCCCAGGCCAGCCGGGCGCTCACGCCCTTGTTCCAATCCCACCAGCGCGTTCTGCCCTGGCTGCGCGACCAGCTCATGGCCCCCTTGGGCCGCCTGCCCTGGTTCCATGGCCAGAACGTGGCCACCCTCAGTGGCATGAAGACCGGCTGGCTGTGGGGCCAGCTGGACCTCGGCCCCAACCCCTGGAGCGGCCCATGAGCCCAACGACACCACGTCCCTTCGCCATCCTCGGCCTGCAGCAAATCGCCATCGGCGGGCTCGACAAAGCCCGGCTGCGCCACCTTTGGATCGACCTGCTGGGCATACCCTGCACCGGCACCTTCAAGAGCGAGCGTGAAAACGTCGACGAGGACATCCTCACCCTCGGCCAAGGTGTGGCTGCGGTCGAAATTGACTTGATGCAGCCGCTCGACCCCGAGAAGAAACCCGCTGTTCACGCCACGCCGCTCAACCACATCGGCCTGTGGGTCGACGACCTGCCCGCCGCCGTGCAGTGGCTAGAGGCTCAAGGCCTGCGCTTCGCCCCCGGTGGGATCCGGCCCGGGGCGGCGGGGCACGACATATGTTTTGTGCACCCCAAGGGCAACGAGCAGTTCCCCTTCGGCGGTGAAGGCGTGCTGATCGAGCTGGTTCAGGCACCGGCCACGCTCATCGCTGCCCTGCGAGGCGCGCCCGCGGGCTGACCCTGCGCCGGAGGGGATTCCCTTAAGCCTTCGTCGTTTGGGTGGTATTTGGCTGTAATCTGCCGAAGCCTACCCACTACACGAAGCCCTAAAGTGGATCCCACCATGCGCCTTGACCTCACCACCCTCCACCTCGTGCTGGCCATCGAGCGATCGCGCTCGATCACGGCGGGCGCCAAAGCTGAGCACTTGGCCTTGGCCGCCGCCAGCAAGCGGTTGGCCGACCTGGAGCTTCGCCTGGGCGTCAAGCTCTTTGAGCGCCGCGCCCGGGGTGTGGAACCCACCGAGGCCGGTCGCGCCTTGGTGCGCCACATCCGCACGCTGCAGGCCAGCCTGCACGCCATGGAAAGCGAAGTGGTCGAGTTCGCCCGTGGCATCAAAGGACATTTGCGCGTGGTGGCCAACGGTGGCGCCATTGCCGAGTGCCTCCCGGCTGACTTGGCCAATTTCAGCAACCGTCACCCCCAAATCCGCATCAGCCTGGAAGACCTGACCAGCGCCGAGGTGCAGGCCGCCGTGGCCGAAGGCCGCGCCGATGTCGGCATCTTCACGCCGCCGGTCCTCGACAACCGCCTGGAAACCCGCAGCTACCGCTTCGCGCGCCTGTCGGTGCTGGTGCCGCGCGGCCATGTGTTGGCCGAGCGCGGCAGCGTGCGCTTTGCTGACCTGCTCGACCACGACCTCGTTGGCCTGCACGCCGGTGCCGCTGCCCAAGAAGTGATGCGCGAGCAAGCTGCGCTGGTGGGCAAAACCATCAAGGCGCGCCTTCAAGTGCGGGGTTTTGACGCCATCGCCCAGTTGGTGGAAGCTGGTCTGGGCGTGGCCGTGCTTCCGCAGGGCCCGGCCGAGCGCTTTGCGCAGGTGTTTGGCGTGCAGCAGCTCAACCTGCTGGAGCCCTGGGCCGCCCGTGAGTACCGCGTGGCCGTGCCCCGCCAAGACAGCTTGCCCGCCGTGGTGCAGCGCTTTGTGGATGCCCTGTGCCCACCCCAGGCCGCTGCAGCCACCGCCGCCGCATTGGCCGCCGCCCAAGCCGGGGCTGAAGCCGCCATTGCCGGCCCCACCGTGACGGCTTCGCCAGCGCCTGCCCGCAAAGCCAGCAAGCGCCGGGCCGTCTCCTGATTCCCCGTTCAAAGCAGTAACACATGACCGCCAAAACGCTGTACGACAAGCTCTGGGACGAACACCTTGTCCACGCTGAGCCTGATGGCACCGCCCTGATTTACATCGATCGCCACCTGGTGCACGAAGTCACCAGCCCGCAGGCTTTTGAGGGCTTGGAGCTGGCCGGTCGCAAGGTGTTTCGCATCGCTGCCAACCTGGCGGTGAGCGACCACAACGTGCCCACCACCGACCGCGCTGCAGGGATCACCGATCCTGTCAGCAAATTGCAGGTCGACACCTTGGACGCCAACTGCGACCGCCACGGCATCCGTCAGTTCAAGATGAACGACCGCCGGCAAGGCATCGTCCACGTCATCGGCCCCGAGCAAGGCGCCACCTTGCCGGGCATGACCGTGGTGTGTGGCGACAGCCACACCAGCACCCATGGTGCTTTCGCCGCGCTGGCGCACGGCATCGGCACCAGTGAAGTGGAGCATGTGCTGGCCACCCAAACCCTGGTCGCCAAGAAGGCCAAGAACATGCTGGTGCGGGTGGACGGCCAGTTGCAGCCTGGCGTCAGTGCCAAGGACCTGGTGCTGGCCGTGATTGGCCGCATCGGCACCGCCGGTGGCACGGGCTACACGATCGAATTTGCCGGCACCGCCATCCAAGCCTTGAGCATGGAGGGGCGCATGACGGTGTGCAACATGGCCATTGAGGCCGGTGCGCGTGCTGGCCTGATTGGCGTGGATGACACCACCATCGCCTACCTGCAAGGCCGCCCCTTGAGCCCGCAAGGCGATGAATGGAACCAAGCCGTGGCCTACTGGCGCACGCTGGTCAGCGACCCCGGCGCGCATTTCGACACCGTCGTTGTGCTCGATGGTGCCGCCATTGCGCCCCAGGTCAGCTGGGGCACGAGCCCCGAGATGGTGCTGCCCATCGACGCCAGCACCCCTGAGCCGGGTCGCGGCGGCGAAGCCACCCAGCGTGCCCTCAAGTACATGGGCCTGCAGCCGCACCAGCGTCTGAGCTCCATCGCGCCTGACAAGGTGTTCATCGGCTCTTGCACCAACAGCCGCATCGAAGACCTGCGCGAAGCCGCGGCCGTGGTGCAGCGCATCGGCGGCCGCGTGGCCAAAGGCATCAAGCTGGCTTTGGTGGTGCCAGGTTCGGGTCTGGTTAAGGCGCAGGCCGAGGCCGAGGGCTTGGACGGTGTGTTCAAAGCCGCCGGTTTCGAGTGGCGCGAGCCAGGCTGCTCGATGTGCCTGGCCATGAACGCCGACCGCTTGGAGCCTGGCGAGCGCTGCGCCAGCACCAGCAACCGCAACTTTGAAGGGCGACAAGGTGCAGGTGGCCGCACCCACTTGGTGAGCCCTGCTATGGCCGCCGCTGCCGCCATGAAAGGGCATTTTGTGGATGTGCGTCACTACCTGAGCTGACCCACGGCCGGGCGAACAGCGGCATCATGTGCACCTCTCGTGTCATTGGAATGCCCCATGAAAAAGCTGTTCCCCCTGCTCGCCCTGGCCTTTGCTCTGAGTGCATGCAACACCGTGCAAGGCGTGGGCAAAGACATCAAGCGCGCCGGCGAAGTCATTGAAGAAGCCGGCAACAAGAAGAAGTAACGCCCAGCCCCGTGCTGGGGCAAGAGAGCACCATGCAAGCCTTCACCCAGCACCAGGGGCTCGTGGCCCCGATGGACCGTGCCAACGTGGACACGGACGCCATCATCCCGAAGCAGTTCCTGAAATCGATCCAGCGCACAGGCTTTGGCCCGAACCTGTTCGACGAATGGCGCTACCTCGATAAAGGCGAGCCCGGCCAGGACCCCGCCAGCCGCAAGCCCAACCCGGCTTTCGTTCTGAACCAAGCCCGGTACGCTGGCGCCAGCATCCTGTTGGCGAGGGCCAATTTCGGTTGCGGCTCCAGTCGAGAGCACGCCCCTTGGGCCCTTCAGCAATACGGTTTCCGGGCCATCTTGGCGCCGAGCTTTGCTGACATTTTTTTCAACAACTGCTTCAAGAACGGGCTGCTGCCCATCGTGCTGCCCGAGCCCGTGATCGACGGCTTGTTCACAGCCCTGCACGCCACGCCCGGCTACCGGCTGGCGGTCGACTTGGCCGAACAGACGGTACGCACGCCTGATGGTCAAGTGCATGCTTTCGAGGTCGAGCCGTTCCGCAAGCATTGCTTGCTCAACGGTTTGGACGAGATTGGCCTCACGCTCCAAAAGCGAGCCGAGATCGAAGCTTTCCAAGCCGCGCGCTTGGCCGCCAAACCTTGGCTGAAACGGGAGCTGTCGGCATGAAGCGCATCGCAGTGTTGCCGGGTGACGGCATTGGCCCGGAAATCATGGCCGAGGCCGTGAAAGTGCTGCAGGCCTTGGATTTGCCCTTGCAGATGGACACCGCGCCGGTGGGCGGCGCCGCTTACGAGGTCAGCGGCCACCCGCTGCCCGACAGCACCCTGGACCTGGCCAAAGCGGCCGACGCCGTGTTGTTCGGTGCCGTGGGCGACTGGAAGTACGACAAGCTGGACCGTCCGCTGCGCCCCGAGCAGG
>CAZAIR010000150.1:0-7304 GCA_964485225.1 uncultured Burkholderiaceae bacterium | reverse complement strand
ACGCCGGCCAGATCCGCCTGGTGGGCACCGAGGCAGGGCTGGGCGTGAACCAGGCCGGGTTGATCGACGCCCGGGGCGCGCTCACCCTCGATGTGAATGGCTGGCTGAGCCAGTCGGCAGGCGCCCGCACCTATGGCGATGCGGTGGACATCCACGCGCAGGGTGTGCGCAACCAGGACGGTGCGGTGATCGCCGCGCGCGATGCTTTGTCCATCGCCGCAGGCGAGATCCACAACACCGAAGGCGCCTTGTTGCTCAGCGCGGGCGACATGGTCCTCTCTGCCAGCGAGCGCATCGAGAACCGCTCGGCCGGCATTGAGGCGCTGGGCATTTTGAGCATCAGCACGCCGGTGCTGGTCAATGCGAACGACCACATCGCCTACACCGTGGTGAGCGACGCCACCACGAACCACACGGTGTACTACACACCCTCGGGTGCGTTGGACGCGGCCGATGTGGCCTGGAGCGCCGTCAAACCCTTGGAACTCGCGCAGACCGAGTACGACGCGCGCCAGCGCGCCTGGCTGCTGCCCAAGACCAGTGCATACGCCGACACGGTGTTCAGAGATTTCTACTTGAACGCACTGCCCTTTGTGGCCGCGCACACCGTGACCTGGGGCTTCGGTGAGTCGAGCACCGACGAGTTTGTGCCCGACACCTTCACCTACAGCCGCCACTCGCCCGTCTGGTCGCGGTTCGGCATGCCTGCCCCCGCCTGGGACGCCCCGGGGCCCAAGCCGGCCCCCTCCTATGATGCCGACGGTTACCTGATCCCCACCAGCCCGGCGGCCCTGGCCGCCTGGGAAGCGCAGGCCGCGCCCTGGATGGAGCTCACCACGCGCGTGAGCAGCTTCAAGTCCGCGGTGGACGCCCAGTTCCTGAGCTTCGACGCTTACAGCAGCTACGCCCAGACCACGCAACGCGCGGTGATGACCAGCAGCCAGCCAGCACGCATCCGTAGCGGCGGCGCCATGGTCTTGAACACCAGCCAGAGCCTGCTCAACCAGGACAGCGAGATGCTTGCGGGCGGCGCACTGTCCGTCACCGGCGTGCAGGTGAACAACCAGGCCACCCAGGTGAGTGCGCCCACCCACCGCAGCGGCACCTTCAGCAGCTGGGGCGTGACCGGGCGCGACTGCAACCCGTTCGGCTGCGACCCCGAGTACGGCTGGATTCAAACCCCCTACGCCGAGACCATCGCCAACACCGCACCGCTGCCCGCGCTGCGTTTTGAGGGCTCGAGCCACGCCGCCCCGACGCCGGCCCTGACCACCGCACTGTCAGCCCTCACCACCGTCAACCCCGACCCGACCTCGGGCCCCGTCTTCGAGACCGATCCGCGATTCATCGACCAGCGCCAGTGGCTGAGCTCGGCGTACCTGCTGAACGCACTGGCCGTGGACCCGGTCACCACCCAGAAGCGCCTGGGTGACGGCTTCATCGAGCAGCGGCTCGTCCGCGAACAAGTGGGCGCACTCACCGGCAAGCGCTTTCTGGGCGACTTCAGCAACGACGAAGCGCAGTACCTCGCACTGATGAACGCCGGCGTCACCTTCGCCCAGGCCCACCAACTGCGCCCGGGCATCACGCTGTCTGCCGAACAGGTGGCCGCACTCACCAGCGACATCGTCTGGCTGGAGACGCAGACCACCACCCTGCCCGACGGCAGCACCACGCAAGCGCTGGTGCCGCGTGTGTACCTGCTCCCGCGCGCGGGTGATCTGTCTGCCAGCGGCGCGCTCATCGCAGGGCGGGATGTGCAACTGAGCCTGAGCGGCGACGTGCTGAACTCGGGGACCATCGCCGGGCGCGAGCTGGTCCAGATCAACGCGCAGAACGTGCTGAACACCGGCCTCGTCAGCGGCCAGGCCGGCCTGATCGAAACCCGCCAAGACCTGAGCAACATCGGCGGCACGATCACCGCCACCGACGCACTCGTCTTGCAGGCCGGGCGCGACCTCAACGCGCAGACCACCACCGCGCAGGGCTCCGGCGCTGCCGGCGTGGGCCGCTACCGCAGCGAACAAGTGAACCGCGTGGCGGGCCTCTACGTCTCGAGCGACGCCGGCGTGTTGCTCGCCAGCGCCGGGCGCGACGTGAACCTGACCGCTGCGGTGCTGCAGGCCGGCAGCGTGGATGTGCAATCCGGGCGCGACCTGAACCTGGGCAGCGTCAACACGTCCAGCAGCCTCGACGCCACACGCGACGCTCGCAACTTCGCGCGCGTGCAGCAAGGCGCAGATGTCGGCACGCAGATTCAAGGGGCATCCGTTGCGCTGCAGGCCGGGCAAGACATCACTGCACGCGCAGCCAGCGTGCAGGCTGAAGGTGCACTGACGGTGGACGCAGGGCGCGATGTGAGCTTGAGCTCGGGTGAGTTCAGCTACCAGATCGACCACGGCGTGTACGCCAAGCGCAGCGGCCTGCTCAGTTCATCGAGCACCGAGACCCGCACGCACAACAGCCGCACCGATGCCGTGGGCACGGCATTGGGTGGTGCTGAAGTCCTGATCCAGAGCGGGCGGGACATCAGCCTCACGGGCTCCAGTGCTGTTGCCGATCAAGACATCACGCTCACCGCAGAACGCGATGTGGCCATCACCGCTGCTCAGACGCAGTGGGGTCAGGGCAGCTTTGTTGAAGAGAAGACCCGCGGGGTGTTCAGCTCGGGCGGCGGCATCACGCTGGGCAGCCGACAACACAGCATCGACCAGCAAACCCGGGGCACGGGCGCGGCGGCTTCCACTGTGGGTGCTATTGGCGGCAACGTGAACATCACCGCCGGGCGCACCTATTCCCAGACTGGCTCCGATGCGTTGGCTCCGGGTGGAGACATCACCGTGCAAGCCCGGTCCATCGCGATCACGGAGGCCCGGACGAGCGAGCGCAGCACCTCTGAGGAGAAGTTCAAACAAAGCGGCGTCTCCATCGGCCTGGGCGGCGCCTTGGTGGAGGCCGCGCAAGGTGTGGCGCAGATGGTCGAATCGGTGGGCAAGACGCAGGACGCGCGCCTGCAGGCCTTGGGCAGCGCCACCGCCGCGCTGCAGGGCTACAACGCGGTGCAAAGCAGGAGTGCACCTGCGTCTGACGGAACCTTGGGTGCGGGAGTCTCGGTAAGCATCAGCATCGGTGCCAGCCAGAGCAAAAGCACCACCCAGAGCCAGCGCAACAACGCCCAGGGCTCCACGCTCACCGCCGGAGGTGATGTGAACCTCAACGCCAGCGGCGGAGGCGAACGCTCGGACATTCTCATCCAGGGCAGCCAGGTGAAGGCCGGGCAAATGGCCACGCTGAGCGCCGACGGCAACGTGAGCCTACTGGCGGCCACGAACACCACGCAAGACAGCAGCCGCAGCAAGAACAGCAGCGCCAGCATCGGCTTCAGCCTGGGCGCCAAGACCGGCGTCACCGTGGCCGCCAGCTCAGGACGGGGCCACGGCTCGGGCGAGGAGACCGTCTACAGCAACACCCGCGTCGACGCGGGCGAGCAGGTACGCATCGACTCCGGGAGCAACACCGCCCTGCGCGGCGCCGTGGTGGCCGCGCCCAGCGTGCAGGCGCGCGTTGGCGGTGACTTGCTCATCGAGAGCCTGCAGGACACCAGCGTCTTCCACGAGCAGAGCAAACAGGTGGGTGGTTCGGTGACCTTCGGTCCGGCGCCGGGGGCCAGCATCAGCGCGAGCAAAACCAAGATCGACAGCAACCTCGCCTCGGTCGGTGAACAAAGCGCCATCCGCGCCGGTGACGGCGGGTTTGATGTGCAAGTGAAGGGCGCCACCGATCTCGAAGGCGGCGCCATCACCAGCACACAGGCGGCCATCGACCAGGGTCTCAACACCTTCGAGAACGTTGGTGGCCTAACAACCAGCGACATCCACAACACCGCCAGCTTCTCAGCCAAGTCCAGCGGTGTGACCGTGGGTGCGGGCAGCCAGCTGGGCAGCAGTGGCGCAGGCATCGGGTCAGACCATGGCTCAGCCAGCAGCACCACGCACGCAGCCATCTCCGGCATCGCGGGCAACCAAGCCGCTCGTACTGGCGACGCTGAAACCGGTATCGCACTCATCTTCGATCAGGACCGCGTGCGCGACGAAGTCGAGGCTCAGGTCGCCATCACCAAGGCATTTGGGCAGCAGGCCGTGCCAGTCGCAGCCAGTTACGCCGACGGCAAAGCCGTGGAGCTGCGCCGAGAAGGCAAAGAGGAAGAAGCCCGCAAATGGGACGAAGGTGGCGAGTACCGGGTGGCACTGCATGCGGGCATTGGTCTGCTGACCGGCGGAGGTGCCGGTGCGTTGGATGCTGCGACTGGAGCAGCCCTCATTCCCTCGATCGGGGAGGCCATCGCGGGCTTGAATTTGCCGGAACCCGTGAGGCAGGCGGCAACGACGGTAACCGGCGCGCTGCTGGGCGCAGCGACCGGCGGCACAGCGGGCGCTGCCACCTCGTTCAACCAGACCGCCCACAACTACGTGAGCCACAGTCCGTTTGCCAGCGTGCGACGCACTGTGAGCCAGGAGAACGCACGGCTGACGAACGCATGTGGATCAGCATGCACGGCCGAGGACTTTCGCCGAATTGACCTGCAAATGGTCGCGCTGGAACGAGCAGGGAACCTCAGCGAGATCGCTCAGCACAGTGCTCTCACTCCTGAGCAAGCCAGACAGCTAACGCAAGTGGTGCTGGAACTCGCTCCGTTTTACGGCAACGGTGAAGCGTTGGCGCAGTTACTGACAGGCAAGAGCAGCCTGACGGGAGAAGACGCAAGCAAACTTTGGGCGGCGGTCGGCTTGATGCCGGTCGTCGGCGGGGTGTTTCGAAAGATGGTGGAACCGTCTGCGGAGATGCTGAGTGCAGTGCTGCGGAACAACATGTATCGCGATGGAGGTGACCCGGGGATTCTTAAGCAAATGCTCGATGCCGCGGCAAGAAACTCGACGGTGAACCCCAACGGAACGGAGGTGGTACTTGGCAAATACACAGCTGGCGATCCAGCGTCATACGAACAGATTGCGAGGAGTCGCGGTGCCACGTTCTTTGAGATGCTTGACTGGAAGACTGTCGAGGGCCAAATTGGCGCAGACAAGATGTGGAGTATCAACAGTGCATTTTTAGATCAGCAAATCGCTGCTGGAAAATCTTTTCTTTTTACCTCGAATCCGGCAAAGCTTGACCCTCGCTCATTCACAGTAAGAGAATTGCGACATCTTTTTGACAATGACTATCAACTGATCGAACAACCTGGAGGATTTTATCGTGCTGTTAAAAAATGATATCGATGGACGAAATGGATTGCGGCAAATCATCCTTAAGCACTATCAAGAGCAGAATGTGCCTGCAACTATATTCTGGGAATCCGAAGAGTACGGATTTTTCAATGCGCACTTTCTGATCAGTAGAAAATATGTTGCACGCTATGGTATCGGAGAAGACAGATCTACTGCAATTGGTGGGATCCAGCTCGCAATCGGCCCACATTATTTTTCTCCTGAAGACTTCTGGGGTTATGAGCCAGCAAAACGATTTTCAATCGAAGCAAGCGTAGATGCCATCAAAAGAAACTTAAGGCTGCTTGATGAATTTCTGAGAACAAGAGAGATTGGGATTTGATTTTCACAACTCAATGTATGACTATGAAGATAGAAAATTGCATCGATGGTAGAAATCTTCTGAGGAAAACAATTTCCTCATTCTACGAAGTCAACGGAGGCAGGCATCTATATTGCTTCAGAATTGATAAGAAAATCGAGCTTGACTGGCATGAGGAGCACTGCCTTCTGGATAGAAAACATGTATTCAGTTACAGCATTGGAAGCGATAGGGGCACCGCTATTGGTGGAATCGCCCTAGCTATTGGTCCGCACTACTTCACCCCAGCAAATTTCTGGGATTATGAGAATTCAGAACGATTCAGCATTGAATCAAGTACAGACGCTGTCGAGAAAAATTTGCGCTTGCTTGATGAGTTTCTTGGCTATCGAGCGAGAATCTAGAGCGCGAACAGTCTCACGCAGACGCGGCGACTTCGAATCACAAGCGTCCGTATTATTCGCTCAACACGCAGCCAATCTGATATTCGCTACCACGATGACCAACACATTTAGGCACCAAACGTATTTGAACAACCGTTCCAAATGATCTCCAAATCCACCCCATGGTCTATTACCTGGGCCGAAAACGAAATTTGTAGCATCACCTTTGCTGGAGAGTGGACTTCGGAGCCGAAGTTTTATTTAACTTTTCCAAAGAACGCATGCTGGGACAGTTCAAGCACTCCAATTGCTGAACATCAGATGCAAGATTTGCTGACGCGGCTCAGTTGTGCAGCCTCCGGTCGCGGCTGGATTATTGTTGTCGATGGCCCACTGGCCTTTTAGCATCCACCAATAAGCTGCCAGAAACCAGATATGAATCAAGTTAACACAATCGAATGCTCGATAGCCGAAGGCATTTTGAGCAATGAGCAGCTCAAGCAGCTGGATACGGTCTATGACGAAGACTCCAGTTCTGCAATGAACTGGTTGATTTCGGTGCTGAAATTGATGGATGAAAGACTGAAGACCAACGCTCCCATCACAATTTCGACAGAGGAAAGAACGATCATCATGAAAACGCCAGAGCAGCTGGCGCAATGGATTGATGAGCGCTTTCCAGAGGCAGCTCGCGATCTGCGATAGCCCGATCGGCTTTGCATCATGTATGGCTCAAGGTCAGCAGTGCATCTGCTGTTGGTTGATACCTGAACCAACAACTCCGTCGCCAACGACACGTACATCCATTGGCGACGCACTCCATCTCATCGCAAACCCCATCAAGGAGAAACTCATGATCGATTCAATCAATGCGGACCCAACGTTCAAGCGCGAACTTGAGCACCTTCGCAAGTTGTGCTTCCTCCCTGCTCTGTGCATGCTCGGGCTGGTTTTTGTCCCCGCAGGCAGTCCCTGGCTCGTGGTGGTCCTTTGGCTCGTTGCCCTGTGCCTACAGCTGGTGTGCTGTGGTCTGATTTGGCGGACGGCGTCCCGTCTGCAACGTTCTGGCTGGATATGGGCCACCCTTGCGCTGGGCTTTGGCCCGCTAGGGCCGCTGATCGCGTTCGTCCGCCTCGACTCGCTCGCAGAAGAAACGTCTGAACCTGCTCGCAGGTGGTGAGACGCTGAAGAGTCGCCGTGCTGGCGGAAGCAGCCATACCTGCTGGC
The DNA here is from genome assembly GCA_964485225.1 of uncultured Burkholderiaceae bacterium. GTDB lineage: Bacteria > Pseudomonadota > Gammaproteobacteria > Burkholderiales > Burkholderiaceae_C > Inhella. The sequence goes on along the minus strand of CAZAIR010000150.1, from coordinate 108 downwards.
ACCCACTCCCTACGTCGGCAGCGATGCCTCAGCAAGTGTCACGAGTACTCGATCGCGGCACTGACCAAACAATCCACCAGCCACGAGGCCAACACGAGGAGGAGCGCA
>CAZAIR010000149.1:0-7304 GCA_964485225.1 uncultured Burkholderiaceae bacterium | reverse complement strand
GGGCGCGAAAGGCCACGGGCGCAAAGAAGGCGTCGGCGGCGCAGAACTGTGCGCCTAGCAAAAACGGCCCGCCAAAGCGCTCGATGCCCTCGCACCAACTGGCATCCAGCCGGCGCCAATCGGCCAGCAGCGCGGGGGCCGACTGGAAGACGCTGATCTGCTCACCACCTGCGAACTTGTAAACCCGCTGGAGCAGCGACTGCGCCGGCGGCGCCTTCACGGCCGCGGCCAAGGCTGGCACATGGTTCACGCCCTCTGCGCGGGCCATCGCCAGGTCCGAAATGTCGGTGGTGACGTACTCGACCACCCAGCCGTCCACCCAGGCGCGGTGCAGGGGCAGCACGGTTTCGCTGCGACCGCGGTCGAACTGGGGCGCTGCACAGCCGATCCAGAGCGGCAGCAAGCAGAGCAAGTCTGGTGCGGCGCATGGGGGGCCTCCGAGGGTTATCGGCACAGGGCATGGGTTTGGCTCGGGGGAGCGGCACAGCGGAGGTTGCCCCACACCCTCGTCTGTCAACTTGGGCTGGCGCCAGCCGCGGCCGAGGTGAGCACCGGCTCGATCAGAACCTGGGCCTCGTTGCTCCAAGACGTGTCGTGGAACGGGATGAGCAAGGACATGTGCTGCTTGCCGGAAGCGCGCAACTGAAGGACCCTCTCGCCCTCAACCAAGCGGGCACTTTGGATGGCTTGCCCAAACGCGGTGAACATGGCGATGCGGCTGGAATGGCACGGGCCGCCCACCGCACCAAAGGCCATGCGCGCCATCAATGGGGCCTCTGACTTTTTCAGCGCCCACAGCACCTCGCACTGCAGGCGAAGGTCGCCCAATCTCACCGCCTGCGCGGTGGCGCCCGCAGAGCGCACTTCGGGCAGCAAACTGGCCTTGGCCGCGCTCTTGTCAAAGCGCAAGGCGCTGCGTTCCACCAATCGCCCCAGCAAGGCCTCGGCGTCAAAGCGCAGCTGCGCATCCACAGTCAAGGGCTCGCCGATGGGCTCGCCTGTGTCGTCCGCCACCACACGGGCCTGCACTTGCTCAAGCGGTGCTGCACCCTGACGGGCGATCAAGCTGAAGCGGAACTGCGCTTGAGGCGCCAGCTGCGCCCTTTTGGCGCGGAACACGTCGACGGCCTGCGCCAGGTTCGACCGCGACAACACCAGCGCCTTCCCCACACCTTCCACCAGAACCGGCTCCAGACTCTGGATCTCAGCCGGCGCTGGTGGCGCTGCGTCGGTCGCCCAAGCTGGTGCAGCTACGCAGGCCGCTACATGAAGTAGCAGCGCTGCACACACCTTTTGTCTATCCATCAATGCCACCCAAGCACCCTCTCTAGAACTCACCAACCGGATCAAAGCTCGGCTGCCGTTGCCTCTGCGAGGGCCCAGGCACCACCCTCAGCCCGCCAAGAGGCCAATCCACCGGGACTGAACAGTTAACGACCACCGTAACAGCCAACCCAGCTGCCCCCCAGCCGCCAAGCACCCTCACCCCAACCCCAAGCGCCCCGGGTTGAACACCCCAGCCGGATCGAAGGTGGCCTTGAGCCGCTTCAGCACCGTGGCTTGGGCAGCGCTGGGCGGGGTGAACACGCCGGCAGACTTGTCCAGCGCGGCGTACAGGGTGGCGTGGCCGCCGGCGCGGTGGGCGAGTTCGCGCACGGCGTGGGCGGCCAGGGGGGTGACGCACCAGCGCAGGGCGCCGCCCCACTCCACCAGCTGCTCGCCGGGCAGCGACAAGGCCGGGGCGGTGCTGGGCAGGCTCAGGCGCCACACGGCCACGCCGCTGCCAGCTTGCAGGGCGCGCACGGCGCCGACGAAAAACTCGTCGGTTTGGTGGCGCAGGCCGTGCCAGAAGGCGCCGGCCATGTCGTCGGGCACGGCTTCGCCGCCGAGTTGGCGGCAGGCGGCTACCAGGGCGGGTTCGCTGCCGGAGAGGCGCATGAGCAGGTTGCCGTCCCACCAGGCGGTGGCGCTCAGGGGCAGCGGCTGGCCGGCGGCCTTGTTCATGGCATGCAGGGCGTCGGCCTGGGGGGCTTCAAAGCGCAGGGTGACGGTGGCCTGGGGCTGGGGCACGACCTTGAAGGTGGCTTCGGTGATCAGGCCCAGGGTGCCCATGGCGCCCACCATGCCGCGACCCACATCAAAGCCAGCGACGTTCTTCATCACCGTGCCGCCAAAGTGCAGGGGCTGGCCGCGGCCGTCGATGAGGGCCAGGCCCAGCACGGCGTCGCGCACGCTGCCGGCGTAGGCGCGGGCCGGGCCGGCCAGGCCGGTGGCCAGCAAGCCACCCACGGTGCCTTGGCCGCCGAACAGGGGCGGCTCGAAGGCGAGCTGCTGGCCGGCTTGGGCCAGCACGGCCTCCACCTCGGCCAGCGGCGTGGCGGCGCCGGCGGTGATGTAGAGCTCAGCAGCTTGGTGCTCGCGCACGCCCATCAGGGCGGGCTCTTGGCCCACCACCCAGGGTGTGCCGTGGCCCACATCGCCATAAAAACGCTTGCTGCCGTGGCCGATGAGTTCGAGGGGTTCGCGCGCATCGGCGGCGGTGCGGATGCGGTCTTGCAGCGCGGCAAGCGGGTTGGGGGCAGTCACGGTGGTCAAGCGGTGGTCAAAAGCGGGGCAGCTCAGGGTGGGGCACGGCGCCGTTGCGCACCCACAGGGCGCCGCCCTCGGCGCAGCGGTGCAGAGTGGGGTAGGCCTTGCCAGGGTTGAGCAGGCCGCTGGGGTCGAAAGCGTGTTTGACGGCGTCGAAGGCGGCCAGCTCGCCCTCGCTGAACTGCAAGCACAGGCTGCCGAGTTTTTCGACGCCCACGCCGTGCTCGCCCGTCACGGTGCCGCCCATGGCCACGGCGGCGGCCAGGATGGCGGCGCCGAAGCCTTCGGCGCGGTGGATCTGCTCGGGCTCTTTGTCATCGAACAAGATCAGCGGGTGCAGGTTGCCGTCGCCGGCATGGAAGACGTTGAAGCAGCGCAGGCCCCACTCGGTTTGCAGGCCGTCGATGAGGCGCAGCATCTCGGCCAGCTTGCGCCGGGGGATGGAGGCGTCCATGCACAGGTAGGACGGGCTGACGCGGCCGCTGGCCGGGAAGGCGTTTTTGCGCCCGCTCCAGAAGCGCAGGCGCTCGGCCTCGTCGCGGCTCACCTCGATGCGCGTGGCGCCGGCGGCGGTGAGCACGGCGCGCATGTGGTCCAGCTCGGCCTCCACGGCCTCGGGGGCACCGTCGGCCTCGCACAGCAGGATGGCGGCGGCACTGAGGTCGTAGCCGGCGTGCACGAAGTCTTCGACGGCGGCGGTCATGGGCTGGTCCATCATTTCCAGGCCGGCGGGGGTGATGCCGGCGCCCATCAGCGCGGCCACCGCGTCACCGGCCTTGCCCACGTCGTCAAAGCTGGCCAGCAGGCAGCGCGCCAGCGGGGGCTTCGGGGTCAGGCGCACCAGCACTTCCGTGATGATCATCAGCAAGCCTTCGCTGCCGATGCTCAGGGCCAGCAGGTCGGGGCCGGGGCTGTCCAAAGCGCCGCTCATGCTGCCCAGCTCGAGGGGGCTGCCGTCGCTCAAATACCCGCGCACGCCCAGCACGTTGTGCAGGGTGAGGCCGTACTTGAGGCAGTGCACGCCGCCGGCGTTTTCGCTCACGTTGCCGCCGATGGTGCAGGCGATTTGGCTGCTGGGGTCGGGGGCGTAGTACAGGCCGTGGGCGGCGGCGGCCTCGCTGATGGCGAGGTTGCGCACGCCGCACTGCACGCGGGCGGTGCGGGCCAGGGGGTCGATGTGCACGATGCGGTTGAACTTGCTCAAACCCAAGCTCAGCCCCAACGCGTGCGGCATGGCGCCGCCCGACAAGCCGGTGCCCGCGCCGCGCGGCACGATGGGGAAGCCGCCCGCGTGCGCCGTCTTGAGCACCGCCACCAGCTGCGCTTCGTCGGACGGCAGCGCCACGGCCAGCGGGCGCTGGCGCATGGCGGTGAAGCCGTCGCACTCGAAGGGGGTGAGCTGGGGCTCACGGTGGATGAGGCTCTCGGGCGGCAGCAGCGGCCGCAAGGCGTCAACCAGTTCGCGCTGGCGGGCAGCGCGTTGCATCACGGCGTCGGGGGCGTTCATGCGTCGATCGTAGGCCGCGGGCGAAAGCCGCTAGGCGGGGTGGGTGAAGACGGTGAGCACGCCGCTGTAGCCATACAGCTGGTCGTTCGCAATCTCGCCACCGGCGAAGAAGCCCACGGTGGGTACATCGCCCAGCGCGCGACGCAGGCGCTGGGCCTCGGCATGCGGGGCGCCAAAGTGCGGGCCTCCGCGGCCGGCGCAGCTGACGTAATGAGCGGCTTGCACGCGCAAGCCCTGCTCCTCGGCGTGGGCGCGCAGCGCGGTGGCCATGCCGGTGAGGTCGCGGGCGGCGGCCTCGGCATTGCGTTGGCACAGGGTGGCTTGGCTGCCGGCGGCGGCGCGCTCGCTCAGCACCACGCCGCGGCGCGCCACATCCAAACCGAGCAGGTGCCGCACGCGCACTTGCTGCCCGAACTGACCGCTGCGCTGCAGCGCGGTGTCGTCGGCATCGCTCAAGCCCACCAACGTGGCGCGCAAGACGGGCATGGCGCTGCCGGGGCGCTTGAGGTCGATCTGCAGGTCGCGCAGCAGAACGTCCAGCGCGGCTTCGCCGTCGAGCGTGAGCACCACGTTGTCATCGGCTTCGGTGACGCGGCGCACCGGCGCCACCGGCTGGCAGCCCTGGGTGAGCCGCGAGACCAAGTCGACATCCGCGCCAAAGGCCACGCCGCTGAGGCCGCCCTGCCACAGCCCATCGGCCAGCTGCACCGAGCGGCTGCGTGAGGCGGTGAGCCCACCGAACAGGTAACCGCTGGCGGTGCGCTGGGCCAGCTCGGGCAGCAGCTCGGCCAGGTCGGGGGTGTGGGGGTCGGCGTGCACCAGCGCGCAGTGCGGCTGGAAGCGCGCATTGGTGCGCAGCGGCGCTGTGCCGTGGAACACCTGCCAGGCGCTGCGCGGCAAGTCACTCAGCCACAGCACCAGGCCGGGCTCGTCGATGTACTCGGCGTCGTCGCACAGCACGCCCACGCTGGCGCCGCCCACCCAGGTCACGCCCGGCCACAAGTCCGACAGCGCCGCCCACAGCGCATCAGCTTGGGGCGCAAAGCTGTCGGTGAGGTAGCACATGCCCAGGGTGGGCTGCACACCCGCCGGCCACTGGGCTTGCAAGCTGGCCGCAGCCAAGCGCAGCGCCAGCACGGCGTCAGGGTGGGTGGCGTGGGCGGTCCGGCAGTGGCTCAAGCCCGCCCCGGGGGCGCTCATGGGCGGCGCGCCGGCGGCCGCTTGGTAGCGGGCTTCTTGGCCGGGGCGGCAGGCTTGGAGGCGGCGCGGCTGGGGCGCGCGGGCTTGGCCGATTGGGCTGATGCGGCCGAAGCGGCTGCCTGGGCCTCGCCCTCGGCCCGCTGCGCCGACAAGCTCTTGGCCAAGCTGCCGGCCACCGCGTTGGGCACGCTGGCGGCCTTGCGCAAGGTGTCGCCGGCGGCGTCAATGCTTTGCTGCATCAGGCTGCTGGCCAGGCCCTTGGCGGCTTCGGTGGCGCTGTCCTTCATGGCGTTGGCGGCCACTTGGCTGAACTGCTGCGACAGCGCGTTCCACCACTGCATGGGGTCTACACCCGTGCCTTCCTTCTTCTTGCCAGCGGCGGCCGAGCTGGCAATGCCCGCTGCCGCACTGGCGGCTTGGCCGGCACCTTTGAGGGCGGCCTTGCTGACGCGCTTGCCCACCTTCACCGCTTGGCTGGGCATGCCAGCCACACCGGGGAAGCCGGGCATGTTGGGCATGTCGGGCTGGGGCACCTTGAGGGCCTCGCGCAATTCGTGCATGGGCACGTTCATGGTCTTGAGGGTGGAGAGCGTCATGCGCTGCACCTCCAGCGCCTGGATGGTGGCGGCCAGCATGCGGGCGTTTTGCTCCAGCCAAAACTGCACGGTGCGCAGCTCTTCAATGCGTTTGCCCAGCTCCTCGGGGTTGAGGGTGGGCGCCACCCACTGACCGATGCCCGGCAAAGCGGTGCCGGCGTTTTTCACCAGCCCTTGCAGGAACTCGAAACCGGGCACGAACTTGCTGAACTGGGCGTCGCTCATGGAGATCCTCGCGGAGGGTGGGCTGCGGATGGCTGATCCTATGCCAGCCCTTTCGGGCGCCGAGCGCTTTCGCGCATCAGCGCGGCAGGCGCCAAGCGTCAAAGGCTTCGATGGGGGTGCCGGGATCGACGCCGTAGCCCAGCACGTGCAACACGCGCCGCTTGGGCAGCTCGGCGCGGGCCAAGGCCGGACCGAACCACTCGCGGAACAGGGTCGCGTAGCGGCCGCTGCTCCACAGCAGTTGCAGGCCCCGCTCGATGCGGGGCGCCCACTCCGCCGCCGGTTCGGCCACGTGGAAGTAGTCATCCAGCGGATAGAACAGCGCGATCCGCGGCACCACCACCAGCCCGGTGCCGGCCAGCGCGGGGTTGTCCACCTCGCCCCAAATCTCGTTCACGCCCCGGTGCAAAAAATCAAAGCGGCCGGCCCTCAGCATTTGGAACAGGCCGGTGTAGTTGCCCGAGGTTTCCAGCTGGAAACCCAGCTGGCGCATGCGGTCCACATCCAGCCAACCGCTGCCGTAGCCCAGCTTGAAGCGCTGCAGCTCACTGACGCTGCTCACCTGGGACAGGCGCTGCGCCATCTCGGGCCGAGACAGCAGCAAGCGCAAGCCCAGCAAACCGCGGCGGATCGGCCATCGGATGGACGTCACGCCCGGCGGCACCGAAGCCATGGACGGCAGCACCGCCACATCAACGTGGCCGTCACCCAACTCGGTCAACATGCGCCGCTGCCCCAGGCCGGTGAGGCGCTGCAGCGACACCGGGTGCCCCGCCGCCTCCAGCGCCTGCGAGAGCAGCGCATGGGCAAAGGCAAAGCGGGTGTCGTTGCCATCGTTGGGGCCGGGGATGCGCAACATCGGTAACGCCGACGCAGCCCCCAGCGTGGGGGCCGCACCCGTCAGCAACACGGCCGCGGCCGCCCGCCGGCTCAGGCCAACGGGGGGCGGTTGAAGAAGTTGCGGCAGGTGAAGCGGACTGGCCATGGGACGCTGGGCGTTGGAGAGCGCGGGGCGCACCAAATGATGCCCGAGGGCCCGGGCGCGGCAAAGTGGCGTGTCAGCTGGCCCAGTTGCCCATCACGAGGCCCTGCGCGAGCACCCGGTCAGGCCAGGGCCAGCAAACCGGCCACGCCCAGGCCCAGCGCGGCCAGGGCGTCACCGGCAATCAGCCCGCCGCCGACCAAGC
>CAZAIR010000148.1:3006-7310 GCA_964485225.1 uncultured Burkholderiaceae bacterium | reverse complement strand
GGCCAAGGCACCACGCCGCTGCGGGCCGAATCGTTCCAGGTCGGCAGCGTGGGCCTGTCGGTGCGCTTCTTCCCCGATGGCCGCTTCACGGCCGAGGCCTTCCGGCAAGCGCAGGTGGCGGCTGCGGCCGAGTTGGAAGAGGCTTTGGGGCAGTTCGCGGCCAAGCACTGTGAGCCCACGTGGGTGGAGGTGCTGGGCAGCTCCGGCACGGTGGGCGCGGTGGCGCAGGTGGTGGAGGCGGCCGGCTGGGATGGTGGGCGCATCACCGCGGCTTCGCTGCAGCAGTGCATCGAGGCCTGCTTGCAGGCCGGCAGCGTGCAAGCCCTGGCCTTGCCCGGCCTGAAGGACGACCGCCGCAACGTGCTGGCGGGTGGCTTGTGCATCCTCTACACCTTGGTGGTTCAGTTCGGCATACCCGTGGTGATGCCGGCCAAAGGAGCTTTGCGTCAGGGCTTGGTCTATGAGCTCGCCGAGCGCATCAAGCTACAGGGGGAGGGCGCTGGCGCCGACCCCCGCGCGGCCAGCGTGGCCGAGGTGCAAGAGCGATTTGGTCTCGATGTGGCGCAGGCCCAGCGCGTGCGTGGCTTGGCTGTGCGCTTGTTCAAGCAATTGCAACCCCAAGCCGAGGCCGAGCGCTGCATGGAGCTGGACTGGGCGGCGGCGCTGCACGAGCTGGGCTTCGTGGTGAGCCACCACGATTACCACCGCCACAGCCAGTACCTGATCGCCAACCTCGATATGCCCGGCTTCTCACAAAGCCAGCTGCGGCGCATGGGCCTGCTCGTGCTGGGTCAGCGCGGCGGGGTGCGCAAGCTGGGGCTGGAGCAGCAGGATCCGGTGGTGCGCTGGCAGGTGCTGGCCTTGCGGCTGGCGGCCATCAAGTGCCACGCCCGCGATGTCATTGACGAACGCGCCATGCGTGTGGAGTTGGCTGGCGACGCGGCCACCGTGCGCATGCCGCGTGGCTGGGCGCTGACGCACCCGCAGGCGCTGTACCTGCTGCAAGAAGAGGCGCTGGCCTGGGAGCGCAGCGGCGTCACGACCTTGAAGGTCGAGGCTTGAGGCGACTTCGCGCCGAGCAGCCTCAGAACGCGTAGTCCAGCTGCGGTTGCAGCTCGTCGCTCCATTCGGCCAAATCGGTGTCGGTGAACTGCAGGTGGGCCATGGCGGCTTCGGCGTGCTCGTTCCACTCGGCGTCGCTGGGCAGACCTTCGTGCAAGCGCATCAGGTGCTCGGCCACCAAGCCGGCGGCCACCAACAGGCCAACCTCGGGCTCGAGCTGCGTGTCGGTCAGTGCCGTGAAGTCGTGGTGCAGGCGCACCGAGGCGGCGAGCACCGTTGGCAATCCCCAGGTGCGCACCACCAGCGCCCCGACCACCGCGTGGTTGGTGCGGTGGTTGGCGTCCTCGGTGGCCACGTAAGGCCGGTCGATGCGCGCAGCCGCCTCCACCATCGTGCTGCCATAACCCCTGACTTGCTGCAAAAGCACCGGCAGGCCCACGTGGCAGAACAGGCCGTGGCTCTCGGCCGTTGCAGGGTCGAGCCCCGGCACGTGACGGGCCAAAAACGACATGCACATCGAGCGCATGGCTGAGCGCTCCCAGAAGCGTTGCAGCTGGCTGCTGTTCACTGGCAGTGCGTTCCGCACTAAAAACTGCGTCATCAGCGCCACTGTGTGTTGCAGGCCCAGGCGGGTCATCGCCTGGCCCACGCTCATGCAGGGCGCGCCATCGCCAAGGTGCACCGGGCTGTTGGCCACGCGCAGCAAGGTGGCGCCCATCGCCACATCGGTGGCAGCCACCGCTTGAACCTCGGTCAGGTCGGGCTCGCCCTTTTGCAAAGCACCTCGTAGGCGCTGAAGCAACTGGGGGCAAGGCGGAATCTTGAGTTCACGCAAAACGCCCTTGTCTCGGGCCAGGGTGAGTTCTTGCTGGATTTGGCTGATTTGCATGGGATCTCCGTCAGGAAATCATAGGCAGCTGACCGGTTTGCGCACAGCCCCTCGCTACAGTCGGCGCCTCATTTCTGACTCCATTCATGCGGCATTTGTCTCGCATCACCGCGGCACTTGTTCTGTCGGCCGTCGCCTTGGGTGGCTGGGCCTGGAACGCTGTGTTGATGCAAGAGCAGGCGGCGACGCGCAGTGCGGCCGTGCGCCAGCAGGTGACGGCCTTGCTGGAGCTTTCGCGGCAGCAAAGTGGCGTGGTCCCGCTGGAGCGCGCTCGCCGGGTGAATGCGTTCTTCAACCAGCGGGTTGAGTGGCGGGACGATCAAGAGGTGTGGGGCAAGGTCGACCACTGGGCCAGTCCGATGGAGATGTTCGACAAGGGCGCTGGTGATTGCGAAGACCTTGCGATGGGCAAGTACTTCACCTTGTTGGGCTTGGGTTTGCCGCCTGCCAGCTTGCGACTGGTTTATGTGAAGGCGCAGTGGCAAGGGCGCACCCAAGCGCACATGGTGCTGGCGTGGTATCCCGATGGCAAGGCTGAGCCTTTCATCCTGGACAACATCAACCCCGAGATGCTGCCCGCCGGACAGCGTCGCGATTTGCAGCCGGTGTTCAGTTTCAACGCAGAAGGTTTGTGGCAAGGCGTGGGCCCACAGGGGGCGGGCAATCCCTTGGCCCGTTTGGGTGTCTGGCGTGACGCGCTGGAGCGCGCGCGCGCCGAAGGTTTTTAGAGGAATAGGACGATGTCGCTGATCCGTCAGGTGGGTGTGTTGATCGTGGCTGCGCTGCTGCTGGCGTTCGCTGGGGGCATGGTGGTGAGCGGCAACGCCATGCGGGGGCTGCTGAACCAACAGCTCTCGCTGAAGAACGCCGACAACGCTCAGGCGCTGGCCTTGGCGGTGTCGCAGCAAGGCGGCGACACCGCGGTGATAGAGCTCTTGATGAGCGCGCAGTTCGACACGGGGGCCTACCAATCGCTGCGTTGGCGCAAGCCCGATGGCAGCATTGCTTTCGAGCGCTTGGCCCCGACCCAGCGCGCGCAAGCTCCGGGCTGGCTGCAGAGCTGGGTCAAGTTGGACGCAGCCCCCGGGGTGGCCCAGCTCTCGAGTGGCTGGACGTCGCTGGGTCAGATCGAAATCAGCAGTCAGCAGGCCTACGCCTATGACGCGCTGTGGCAGGGTCTTCGCCATTCAGCGGGCTTGTTTGCATTGATGGCCTTGGTGGCGTTGGTGCTGGCGCACGCGCTGTTGGGGCGCATCCGCCGTCCCTTGGATGCCTTGGTGCGTCAGGCCGATGCCCTGGCTGTTGGGCAGTTTGTGACGGTCGAGCCCAGCCCGGTGCAAGAGCTGCACAGCCTGACCGAGGCGCTCAACGCGATGGTGATGCGCATCAAGCGCATGTTCGAGGCGCAGACCGAGCAGTTGGGTCTGTTGCACGCGCAGGCCCATTGCGACGCCCTCACGGGGCTGAACCTGCGCAAGCACTTCCTGGCTGAGTTGGCTTCGGCGCTGGCGCGCGATGACGGCCCCCCCCATGCCAGCCTGCTGATGCTGCGTTTGCACGATCTGGCGCAGGTCAACCGCCTGCTGGGGCGCGAAGCCACGGACGAGGTGCTGCGCCTGATTGGCGAGGTGCTGCAGCGTGCCACGGCACAGGCTCACGGCAGCCTGGCAGGGCGCTTGAACGGTGCGGACTTCGCCCTGTGGCTGCCCGCCCCCGCCGTCCTGGAAGACAGCGTCCAGCGTTTGACCGATGCGCTGAACTTGGCGCTGCAACGCGCCGGGGGCCATGGCGGCGGCTCGGTGGTGCAGCTGGCCTTGGGCGGGGTGGGTTTGAGCCGCAGCCTGCCCTTGTCACAGTGGTTCGCCCAAGCCGACATGGCCCTGGCCGAGGCTGAACACGACATTGGTGACAAGAGTGTGGTCAGCTGCTTGCGCCGCGATGACAGCTCGGGCAGTGGCCTGCCTCATGGCGAGCGCGCTTGGCGGGCCCAAATTGAAGCCGCGCTGGCGCAGGGGCACACCCGGCTGTTGCAGTACCCCGTTCTCGACCGAGATGGACATCTTTTGCACTGGGATTGCCCGTTGCACTTGGGCCTGGCCACGCGCGCCGATGGCAACCCCGATTTCGTGACCGGCGCCGCTTGGCTGCCGCTGGCGCTGAGAACGGGACTCACTGCCGAGGTCGACTTGGCCGCCGTGGGCGCGGCTTTGAATTTGGTGCGGGGCGATGGCCAGCAACGGTGCGTGAACGTGGCAGCGGCCTCGTTGCGCAACCCCGAGTTCCTGCCTCGTCTGCGCGCGTTGCTCAAAGCCAATGCCCAGGCCGCTCGGCAACTGGGCCTGGAGGTGGATGC
>CAZAIR010000148.1:0-2906 GCA_964485225.1 uncultured Burkholderiaceae bacterium | reverse complement strand
CAGGCGCTGTTGGATTGCGGACTCAACGGCATCACGGGCCCCTGGGCCACCGGCCACCAAGTGCGATGAGCGGCCCGCTGTTCACGCCGCTTCAGGCCGGCGATTTGCATCTGCCCAACCGCATCTGGATGGCGCCGCTGACGCGCTTGCGCAGCACCGAGCCTGGCGACACCTGTCACCCGCTGGCCGCCACCTACTACGCCCAGCGTGCCTCGGCGGGCTTGATCGTCAGCGAGGCCACCCACATCAGCCCCCAGGCCAAGGGCTATGCCGGGGCACCGGGCATTTACAGCGCCGCCCAAGTGGCCAGCTGGCAGCCCGTGACCGAAGCCGTGCACCAAGCCGGCGGGCGCGTGGCGCTGCAGATGTGGCACGTGGGCCGCGTCAGCCACAGCAGCCTGCAACCGGGCGGCTTGGCCCCGGTGGCGCCCTCCGCCGTTCCGCACGAAGCGCGCACCAACATCCGCGACGCCCAAGGCCGGCCGGCCCGCGTGGCCTGCACGCCCGCCCGCGCGCTCGACCTGGCCGAACTGCCCGGCATCGTCGACGCTTACGCCATGGCCACCCGCCGCGCCCGCATGGCGGGCTTTGACGCGGTGGAGATCCACGCCGCCAACCACTACCTGCTGCACCAGTTCCTGGCCGCCACCAGCAACCAGCGCGACGACGCTTACGGCGGCCCCATTGCCAACCGCATGCGCCTGCTGTTGGAGGTGGTGGACGCCTGCAGCGCCGAATGGGCGCCCGGCCGCGTGGGGCTGCGCGTGTCGTTCATGAGCAGCGCCGCCGACATGGCCGATGACGCCCCTGAGGCCAATGCGCTGGCCGTGGCCCGCGCGTTGGCGCCCAAGGGCTTGGCCTACCTGCATCTGAGCGAGCCCGATTGGGCTGGCAGCGGCCCTGGCCTCACCCCCGCCTTCCGAGAGGCTTTGCGGGCCGCTTACCCAGGCGTGATCGTGGGCGCGGGCGGCTACACCGCCGAGCGCGCCACGCAGGCCATCAGCAAGGGCTGGCTCGACGCCGTGGCTTTCGGCCGCCCGTTCATCAGCAACCCGGACTTGGTGGCCCGCATGGCCAGCGGCGCACCTTGGGCGCCGCCCGATCCCAGCACTTACTACGGCGGCGGCGCAGTGGGCTATACCGACTACCCGAGCCACCCCAGCGCCGCTTGAGCCTGAAGCGGTCTTGCGGTGCGTCAAGGCCGAGCGGAGGGTGTCGCCAGACACTGGGCGGCAGGAGACGCCCCATGACCACTGTTTTGAACCACCTTGACGCCGCCGTGGACGCGGTGCTGGCCCGCGTGCAAGGCCCCATCGTGCTGGGCCTGCCGCTCGGCATTGGCAAGCCCAACCCCTTCGTGAACCGGCTCTACGCCCGCATGAAGGCCGACCCCAGCCGGCCGCTGACCATCATCACGGCGCTGAGCTTGGAAGTGCCCACCGGCAAGAGTGAGCTGGAGCAGCACTTCCTCGCGCCCTTGGTCGAGCGCGTGTTCAAGGACTACCCCGACCTCGCCTACGTCAAAGACAGCCGCGCTGGCACGTTGCCGCCGCACATCCAGGTGCGCGAGTTCTTCTTCAAGACGGGTGACTACCTGAGCAACGAACTGGCGCAGCAGCAGTACATCAGCACCAACTACACCTTCGTGGCGCGCGACATGCTGGGCCAGGGCCTGAACGTGATCGCCCAGGCCGTGGCCAGTGAAGGGCAGGGCGACGACTGGCGCTTGAGCCTGTCCAGCAACCCCGACGTGATCCTGGAGCTGGTGGAGCGTTTCGCCGAGACCGGCCAGCCGCTGCTGAAGGTGGGCGTGGTGAACCACCAAATGCCCTTCATGCCCAACGGCGCCGAGGTGGCTCCGGGCTTCTTCGACATCGTGGTGACCGACCCCGAAGCCACACACAGCCTGTTCGCGCCGCCCAATGCCAAGGTGAGCACGGCCGACTACGCCATCGGCCTGCACGCCAGCAGCTTGGTGAAGGACGGCGGCACGCTGCAGATCGGCATCGGCTCGCTGGGCGATGCCATCGCACAGGCGCTGATCGTGCGCGAGCGGTATGGCGCTGAGTACCGCCGCATCCTGGAGGGCCTGTGCCCTGAAGGCCTGGTTGGCCGCGAGCTGGGCCGCTTTGAGCAGGGCCTGTACGGCTGCTCCGAGATGTTCGTCAACGGCTTCTTGCAGCTGATCGAGGCCGGCCTGATCCGCCGGGACGTGTACGGCGACTCGGTGCTGCAGGCCTTGGTGAACGACGGCCGCATCGACCCCGCCGCCACCGGCGAGCCGGCGCTGCAGGCGCTGCGCGACGAAGGCCGCATCAGCGAGCCGCCCACGGCCGATGACCTCGCCTTTCTGCGCCGCTACGGCCTGCTGGTGCCTGGTCCGGAAGGTGCGCTCAAGCTCGGCGAACGCTTGAGCGGCGGCCGCTGCATGACCGGCGGCTTCTTCCTCGGCCCGGGCGACTTTTACGAACGCTTGCGCACCATGCCGCCCGTGCTGAAAGCGCGCATCGACATGACGCGCATCGACTTCATCAACCAGCTTTACGGCCACAGCGCCGAAGAGACCCAGCTCAAGCGCGCGCAGCGCCGCCATGCGCGCTTCATGAACACCACGATGAAGGTGACGCTACTGGGCGCCGCGGCCTCGGACGCGCTGGAGTCGGGGCAGGTGGTCAGCGGCGTGGGCGGGCAGTACAACTTCGTGGCCATGGCGCATGCGCTGCCCGATGCGCGCTCGATCCTGATGCTGCGCGCCACGCACGACACCAAGGACGGACCGGTCAGCAACATCGTCTTCAGCTACGGGCACACCACCATCCCGCGGCACCTGCGCGACATCGTCATCACCGAGTACGGCGTGGCCGACCTGCGCGCGCAAAGCGACCACGAGGTGGTGCAGCGCCTGA